>DATNRC010000416.1:0-4876 GCA_036703705.1 Candidatus Obscuribacterales bacterium | reverse complement strand
CGTTTGAAACCGTTTTCTACTGTTGTGGAGTAGAGCACGGCAATCTTGTCGTGGACATTGAATTCCGCAAGCCATTGCTTGACCTGCCTGACAGTTTCGGCAATCTCGCGCTGACCGTTGGGCGCAACTATTACCTTCGGCGGTCTGCCGGATCTTTCCATGTGCTTAGGCGGGATAACAGAGTTCTCGTCTTCGAGATTGACGGCATTATCATTCTCAAGCGCGTTGGCGAGAAGGAATCTGCTGGCGAAACTTAAGATTTCTTTCGTGTTGCGATAATTCACTCTCAACATGCGCGTTCGCCCTTGAGCCTGGATGCCTGCGCTCTTCCAATTGAAGCGGCGGCGAAATATGTTCTGTGCGGCATCAGCTACTATGACGAGATCGTTGCACCCCCGGCACAACAGCTTTCTGGCAAATTGCAGGGCCGGCGTTGAAAAATCCTGAGCTTCATCCACCAGGACAGCGTGATAGCGGGGACCAGCGCCCTGATCGAGCGCTTTCAGCGCAGTCTCGACAACTGCCTCGCCGGTTTTGTCGTCATATCCTGGGTGCTGCAGGCCGGCTTGATTTATGATGTCCCTCATCAGACCGTCCAGATGCTGGACATCGACGTTGTGAAAGTCTTTGACGCTTTCGCGCAGCTGCCCTGCCAGTGCACGAGTAAAGCACGTAATGAGATACCTCTTTCTGGGAAAGTTTCTTGCAAGCAGTTTGGCCCGATACACCAGGAGTAGAGTTTTGCCGCTGCCTGCGACACCACGGATGATGCGGTGCCCGTCGCCGAAGCTCTTTGCCATTGCTTCCTGCCGCCTGTCCAAAACACTGAAGTGATCGTCACCTGCAAGCGGCGAGTTGAAAACGTGAAGTTGAGTGACGGCTGATGCGCTTTCGGCGACAGCCAACCCTTTGGCTTTACATGAGGTCGCGGCGATGGCCGATCCTTTGATGTTTTCAATCCGCGTATCCGGCTGTATCACTGCGCGGATGATCTTCTCCTGATCGGTGCGGAAAGTACTCTGCGATGGTCCCAGGGCGCGCGCAAATACCTTCAGAATTCTTGCCTCGCCGTTGCCTTCAAGGGCGGCATCCACATCTTCTTTGAAGAAGCAATGGCTCGTATTGATGATTTTAGAGAGTTCTTTCTCTTCTGCCTCTTTTCTGGACACGTCGGGGAAGGCGGCCATCGCCGCCACAGGAAGTGAAATCCCGTTGAGCCGCGATTCTCCTGCGATTCCCTTGCGCAAAACGACTGCCAACTGCTCGGCTCGCTCTAGCGGATTGTCAACCTCCACTTCGCGACCGCCTTTTTGAAGGCGTATCTTCTGGCGGAAAACGCCCAGCACATCTTGAGAAGACAGGCCCAGGACTTCAATGACTGCAATTCCTCTGCCTGCCAGGAGTATGACCAAATGAGGCTGCCTCTGCTTGGCGTCGAAAAGAGGCTGATACCAAATAGTGGCATCATCATCGAGGGCGATTTGAAATGCCTCCGCTACCTTCCTGATTGAGGAGGGAATGACGCGCTTGCTTTTGAGATCATCGGGAATCAAGAACGCCATGGAGCGACTCCGTGCCAGCAGCAATCTGCGACAGGCAAGGTTCCATGAGCACAAAGAGACATGATTGGGGCCGCTGATTCATGCGATGTCTCGCGTTGTCTTGCTGTGTGCGTCATGATGATGATTTCACCAACCATTGCCGAAAAGATCTTCGAATGTGGGCAGGGATCCTTGGCATCCGGATGCCTCGTTGGGGCAAGAAATTCTTATCTTGTTGCCGCTGGTTACCGCCGCCTGACTCTTGCATCGCCGACATCGTATTCTAAGGGCGTGAAGCAATGCCTGGACGAAATCTGAGTCACAGTTCATCTTGGCATGATCGTCGACTGCGCAGCATACAACTACTTCTTCGCTTGCGGCTGAGAACACTGGACGGCGCTCTTCGCCGCAGTCCGGGCAGTGACCGCACAAAATACTAAGCTCTCGCTCTACCAGCGCGTTCGGTGCAGGCAAATCGAGGGTCGTGTCCAAGAAGAGTTTTTCATATCCACGCGCGATTGAAGCGTCTTCGATTCTTGCGATAGGACAAGACGGGCTCCTGCCGCCAATGTAGATGCTGCGGTCCCGGAAGAGCACGAAAAAACAGGATACTTTGCTCATCAAGCGAACATCGATGGCAGTTTCCTCAAACATGCGGGCGATTGGCATGGGCGCAAAGACCAGGCGCAAATTTTTGAGTTTTGCCAGCCGGCGGATTGTCTCATCGCCTGGCACAAAGTCGCTCGTGAAGTTGACAACAAGCTCATCGTTCAGCCGCGACAGGTCGCTGAGAAGACTTTGCTGCGCTTCATCCCAGCTGCCCAGCCAGGTGACGAGTCGCCCTCCGGCTCCCGTTGCGGGAGTCGGCTGCTTTCTGCCTCGTCTTCGTTTCGTCGCTTTTCCATTCCGTTCAAGTTCACCGTGCGCCTCTATGTCCTCCGCTAATTCGGACATCAGAACGTCGTGACTGCCTCGAATACGGCCCGCTTGCCTCACGAGAGCAAGCACTTTGCGTGCCGGGGAGCGTGGCGGGTGGTACTTTTCTATGAAGGGAACATCCGCCAGGACAATCAACTTTCCACGTGCTCGTGACAACGCAACGTTGAGCAATCTCAGGGCAAGCTCTTCGTCTTTGCCGGTAAGCCGGCTTGCTCCTCTCTGGGGGAAGGCATCGACAAAATCGAAGACGATGAAATCTTGCTCTGACCCCTGGAAACGATGAACGGTCGCCGATGATACCGACTGTCCGGCTTGGCTCAAAAGTTGCTGTGCGGGTTGAAACAATGAGATTTGCGCCTTGTACGGTGAAATCACGGCCATGCTCTTGCACCCGGCGCGGCGCGCGCAGTCGATCAGTGTCACCGCCAGGCTGGCATGAAGCGGGTTGAACCGCGAATGAGACCCGAATTTCTGCTCTTTGAGACAAACCGATTGCAAATCACTGGTATCGATAAGGACGATATGCTCGCCCGGGAACGGTGGCAGAGCGCTTATCGCGCGCGTGAGATCCGCTGCGGATTTCGCCGTAGTCAGCCTGCCCGAGTAAGCCAGCTTGTTTACCACCTCGCCGATGGATGGATGCATGCGATATTGCGTTTCCAGCAAAGTCATTCGCGGATCGCTGTCGTGCTTGTCGATCTTCGCTTTTATGCCGGCCCGCTCGAAAGCGTCTGAGCCGAGCCATATTTTGGTGGCGGAGTCGTTCGACACCACTACTGGTGGCAGCTGCCTGAAATCGCCAAAAAGCACAAGCCTCTTGTCCGCTTTCAGTGCTGCAGCGAGAATGAACGGGAAGCTCACCATGCTGACTTCGTCAACCAGCACCGCATCTGCAGGCCAGGCCCATAGAGAATCGAGAATCACGAGCCTGGATGCCGTCAGCCCTATTATTGCGGCCTGGTCAATCAGGACCTGCTCAATTTCCGAGATTCGCTGCTGTATGCCTTTCAGTTCTTCCCTGACCTGTGTCAGGTCCCTTTCAAGCAATGCTCTTTGGGCTTTGTCCTTCGCGTTGGCGAATTCCCTGATGATGCGCTTGCGCAGGAATTCAAGCTGGGTGCGCCTGGCCAATAAGTCTGGCTCGGTCTTCGCCAGCATGCCTTCAGGCAAAACTTCTTTGCGCTCTCTCAACTGGCCAAGCTGTGGAATGCCAATGCGCAGAATCTTTCCCTCCCTCAGTAGCTCGGTCTCCTCGCAGGCATCTGCTATTTTCAGCATTGCTGCGTCGACAGCAGCGTTGGCATGTGACAGCACCATGACGCGCTCTCCGAGATCGGTCAGCATCCTTGCTGCCTGAGCAACGCATGCTGTCTTTCCCGTGCCCGGCGGTCCCCAAATGTAGTGCACTTTGTTTGCCATGATGCGGGAGAGCGCCCTTTTTTGCGAGGTGTTGGGCTTTAGCAAAGGATTTGTCCAGGACACTGAGATTTCTTCCTCTGTCCCTGGCATCGCGGGTAGTGGTGACTGGCGTATTCCTGAGACCAGCTCCAACAGAGAACGCTGGTGCGATGTCGGGTGACATCCGGCCAGTCGTTTGGCCAGCTCAGCCAAGATAAATGAAGCATCGGCGTTGACTCTGGCCTTCGACATGCGTTCGCCAAAAAATTCTCGCACGGCCAACAGCACTGCGAATTCGTCTTGCGCGATCCATGAGCCGCCCGCTGATTGAGTGGACGATGTAACCTTAATTGGGGACTCAGGCAGGATAGGGACGGCCAGATCCGCAAGGGCGGTGTAGACGTACACCCCCTCTCGCTCCGCGAGGAGGTTGCAGTTGGTGATCTCGAAGTTTCTCAGAGGGTCTTGCTTAGCGGCAAGAATTTCTTGCTTGAGGGCCCAGCAGGCTGTTGAAATTACCTCGGCGACCGTGGGATTGTTCTCGTCCAACGCTTCCATCCTCAGCCACTCGATTGCTTATGCTCTGCGGCTTTCATCGCACCCAGTCTAACAGCTTCCCGCCTGGCCAAGCAATTACCTTGCCGGCCATGCAAGCTATCAGGGACTCACGCTCGACACTGATGAGGGGAGCAGCTGCCTCCCGTCTTCCACAATCGGTAGATCGACTGCTTGGAGCGTCTGGGGGATTGCACTTCAGAGCGACTTCAGAGTCGGCACCTGATCCACTCTGTACTTCCCCATTTCCTTAATCAGCCTGCTCACCCTGGCGATTGTGCTGTCGCCTTCGCTCGATTGCTTGGCTGGCTTCCATGTGTTGCTCGGCTTCAGCTGTCGCAAAAAGGTATCCCAATTCCACATGTGCTCGGGAGGCAGAGTGGCCATGTAAGACAAAATGCTGTCAATGACAAGAGCCGGGAAGTTGTCGAGATAAGGACCGT
>DATNRC010000415.1:0-7217 GCA_036703705.1 Candidatus Obscuribacterales bacterium | reverse complement strand
CTCGTTCTGTCGTGCATCCTCATCGCATCGCCGTGCTGCGCCAAAGGCTCTCGAGCCGCAGATGAGCGTGAGGCCGGGCTCTTCGCCGTTCAGCACGGCGGCATTCAAGAAGCGATGCAACATTTCCACAAGGCAATTGAGCTCAATCCGAAGTATGCGGAGGCTTATGCTGACCGCGGATCGTTGCATATGCATCTCAAGCAGTACGAGAAAGCGGTAGATGATTTCAGCAAAGCTATCAGCCTCGATCCCAATTGTTATCGAGCGTACGAATTCAGAGGATTCAGCTACTGCATGCTTGCGAAATATCCGAAGGCTGTGGCCGATCTGACCAGCGCCATATCATTCGCGCCTGATAACGCTCAAGCATACGCCAATCGTGCGGCTGCATACGAGAACATGGGCAAAAAAGAACTGGCGCAAAAAGACCGGCGCAAACTGGAAGAGCTAGGCACAAACCCCCAGGCGCGGCGCCTCTGCGGTCAGGGCAGATTTCGCTTGCATCGCGGTGAGATGCAAAATGCTTTGAAATACTTTGAGCGAGCCATTCAGGCGCATAAGGATTACAAATGGAGCTACTACTGGCGCGCCAAAACATACATGAAATTGGGACGGTACAGCGAGGCGCTGGCAGACTGCAATCGGATCCTCGAGCTAAACGCGCAAGATGCAGATGGTTATGGGCTCAAGGCATCAGTCAATTTCGAGAAAGAAAACTTCAAAGAGGCGTTGGACAGCGCGAATAAAGCGGTCCAATTTGCTTCGCACAATCCAGCCGCATACGAGCTGAGAGCAAGAATCTTTCGCACCTTAGGGCAGTACGACAAGGCGATCGCAGATTACACCAGCAGCCTGGCGCTGAATCCGTCCAATGCCGAAGCCAGGCTGCAACGAGCCAAAGTGCATACCCGCACCGGACAGGATGCGCTTGCTCTCAGCGATCTGACCAGGCTCATTGATGACGACCAGAAAGACGCAGGACTATTGATCGAACGAGCGGCCGTATATGCCAAATTGGGCAAGCACGCGCAAAGCATCCGCGATCTCAACAGGGCGATTGCCCTGAGACCACAAGATGAATACGCATTTTTGTTGCGCGGCGACACACAGTTTGAGCTCGGGCATTTCAATGAGGCGGCTTCCGATTACACAACCGCCATCACACTGGACAAAAACAATGAATCATTCTACTTGCGCAAACGCGCTCACGCGCTTAAAAAGCTGGGAAATGATTTGCAGGCACAAAGCGACATTACACGGGCAGATGAACTCGAGCGCCGAAGCACAAGAGGCAGGCGCTCCAGCAAGACCAGGCGTTGACGGTACTGGGAAGACCTGCCCGTGCTTCGCATTTGTTTTCAGGGTGCGAAACTGAAAACACCCGTGCAGGCTTCGTGATGCTAAGACAACGGTGAGAAGGCCGCGGAGGAAACTTGCGCTAGCGCTTTTTCCCGCCAAGCCGGTAAGTCACTGTGTAGGCGTTCTTCTCTCCAGGCGACGCGGACACTATCGCCACCGTGCAGACATTGCGCTCCTTGGTCGCGCGAATAAACTGGCGACCCTGGGGCAGGAGTTTCCAGCCGTAGCTGGTCAGCGCGCTTCGATACCAGTCGATAATCTGACGCGGTTCTGACGAAGTGGAGAATCTCAAAATGTAAGAAGCGCCGCCAGGCGAGTCCGGGAAATGCAGACCCGAAGTCATAGTATGCGGACCGGAGAATGTGGGCAGGTCAGGCAGAGATGGTTCATCACTGATTTGCTCGTAATCTTTCGGCATTGTCATCTGAGCAAAGACAGGAGAGGTCGCAGCGATAAGAACCCCTGCGGCAAAGAAGAAGAAACTCGACAGCACACCGCCTTTCGTCATCGCCAAACCGTCCTCAACAGCCACTCCATTTCGTCATCGCCAAATCGTCCTCAACAGCCACTGCCGGTTTATCTCCTCTTCGCAGCACGAATGCGAACAAAGCTCTCGTCACGAACGCCAGGAACTAATTCGGGTGCGTGAACGTACAACGCGTGTCATATGTAGGCCCGCCCGTAAATTGATTGGAAAACTCGAGCCGGCCGAGGAGATTGCGAGCGCCGCTTGATGCTCTCCAGGCTGCCCGATCGTAGGCCCACAATCCTTCATTCTCGATATTGCCTCGCGGAGCCTCCATAGTAAGAAACATTTGATTCATCGATCTGGCGTCACCGGGCTGCCAGATTGTTACTTCCTTATTGGTCTTCGGATTGACCAATCTCTTGGGGAAAGCTTTGGTATTGACTGTGTAACCGTCTACGCGATGGCACACTTGCATGCAGTTCAGGCAATTCTTCCAGTCATGAGAAGGCAAAGACGTATCAAAAGGATTGGGCCCGTCGGGGGTCGCCCCCTCCGAGTAGGATTTGGGCTTGCTCTTGCTGATCGCAATCTTGCCGTTCATTTGATAGATGTACATCGTGTTGCCTTTGCCGTCGGGCGAAGACAAAGGGAGCACCGTATTCTTAAGCAAATCGCGAACATCCTGCTCGCGCGTATCAGGCACGATTTGTTTGCAGCGAAGGACTATGTCCTTTATTATCCGCTCTGGACACGTGCTCGCTTGTTGAATGAGCTGGTCTATGGTGCCGTCACGGCCAAAAGAGACGTCGTCCTGGAAAGTGCAGACCAGCTCGCCATTTGCATCGAATTCGCAGTTTGGATTGGGATAATATTCTTGATGTTTGTAGGTGTTCAATCCGGATGGTTCAGGCGCAGTAATCTCGACATCGACATACCACTTCTGCTGGTTCGCGAAGGCATTAATCACGGCTCCTTTCGCGTATTCCAGATTTGTGTAGGCATAAGGCTTACGCGGCCAAGTCCCCGCATAACTGGAAGGCTTGGCAAAGTTGCCCAAAAAATCCGAGAAGTACTGAGCACATGGACCCTGCCGGTTGTAGTCGTAGGACATTGGATCACAGATTTCCAGATCAGTTATCTGCAGTGCCTCTGCCAGCGTAGCTAACTGATCTTTGTTTCTCCCATAGCGCAACGTTTTCTTGCGCCAGGCAGAAGCGGGATCATCAAAACCAAGGCTGCCGGGATAAAGAGCCGGATCGTGCCCGTTGGCGTCTCCACCGGAAGATTGATTGTAAGTTTTCCATGCCTGAATCTCGCCTGACTCGGTGCTGAACACGCCGTTGGTCGAGACCTCCATGCCATAGTAAATTTCGCGATTGAAGATGCTGAAAATCGCGTCGATGCTGGTGTTCCACTCTACAGGGATGTCTTTGCCCGGCAAATTTGCTATTTCGATATAGCCGCCAGGAATAGCCGCAGGAAAACTGCCTTTCTGTTCCGCACTGTCTACGGTGCCCACCACCGCGCACGCCATCGACTTCAACGCTTCCCTGCTGGTGGCGTTCAATGCCTCTACCTTGAAAGAATTAGACGGCACATTAGGCGCAGGCGGTGTCAAAGCGGCAAGAAAGTCGGTGTGATTGATCAAGTGCGGGCGCTGCTGCGGAAAAACGGGCACCGCGTGCAGTGTCACTTCGCCGTAACGCAGCGGCTTGTATCCGGCAAGATAACTTTCACCGTTCGGTCCTTTCAACGGACTGGTGGAAAACGGCAGGGTGCTGAGAAAATTCGGGTCGGGCAATGTGCCGGCTTCGAAATAGATATTCGAAGATGCGCCTGGTTTCAGAAAAGCGCTTGTCACTTGCTTTGCTGATACCGAAGGATTACCGAACATCTTCATATTGTTGGCATTGGCAAGCTCCTCGAAATATGGCGCCATGGCATCGGTGTCGTTGAAACCGTCCAAGAGCTTCTTGCCAATCGCCTCCACTTCTTGCCAGACCAGCCGCGCATTACTCCGTGCTTGTGGAGTGTTCAATTGCTGCGCGTTCATCGCCACAAGAATTGCCTGGGCCACACATCGATTGAAGGTCAAAAGAGTAATCTTCCCGCCCTCAGGAACCGCACACATGGCGAACTCCCTTGGCGTGTCGACACCGTAATCCTTCAAAGCGCGTTTGGCCAAATTGAGGGCGCCTGCGTCGGTGGCGTTCGATATCTCATGCGCGCCGCCGAGCATTTTGGCCATGAAAAACACGAACAGCCCCAGCACTATCACGACCAGTGCGACGACAGCGACCAGTCCGATAGTGGCTCCGCGACGACGAACGAGACGTTTCATTGCTTCCTTTGCTCGGACTTTCTATGTGTGTTTAACAGCAGCAATATTATTAGATTACTCTAATAATGATCGGCGAGTCAATAACGCTTACCATCCGGTGACTTTTGGCTGAAGCGCACCAACGCTTCCCTGGCGCGAGATCATTTTTGAGGAATTCAAGGAATGATAACCATACTAGCTATGTGTTGTTACAGAGGTGTGAACTTTTTGGCCGTCCACTCCTCACTTTTGCCCCATTTTGATGAGCATTTGTCGCTCATCATCACTTCCATGAGCATTTGTCATCACTTGAAGTTCAACTGCTGCAAGGCGTGCTAGTGCCCGGGAGTTCACTTGTCTCACAGCAGCAGACATGGCAGCAGGAAAGAGTACAGGCACGAATGCACGCTCGCACGCTGCCCGACCCGTCACGAAGCAGCGCGCAGACACATGCGCATACGACGTTACAAGCCAGTCGGAAAACCCGGTATAGCATGAAGATATATTTCCAACAAAGCAGTTGGACGAAATTGGCAAGCGTGCAATCCGCATCAGTAAACAATTTGATACAGACACTTCATCGACATTCATCAATGCATTAGTATTTGTCTCGCTAAGCCCTCCTTGAGAACCATTTGGCTCTATGAATTCGCGCACCCATGAATTCTCCTGGAAGCTCTTATTACGACAAGCCGATGCATCATTTCGCGACGGCAATCTCGACGAGACAGAGGAGCTGTACAAGCAAGCTCTCTCTCAAGTCGAAGACGAATTGGGTCCAAACAATCCGCATACAAGGCATATTCTGATCAAACTGGCCGATTGTTATGAAGAGCAAGGGCGCACCTTTGATTCTCATGAGCTCTATCGCCGCGTGCACGCAATGGTGACGGCCGCCAATCCCATGTTGGTGTAGTGAGAAATCTTCTTCACTTCTCAAGCCTCAGTATTCGCGGTTGATCGAAAAATCCCCAGTGGTCACCGAATAATTCTGCTGCTCGCCGGAAAGAATGTATCGCACCGCCACTTCGCTGGCAATGGACACCACGAGCAACACCAGGGTCCGCGATAACGGATAGTCACAGACATCGACTCCTTCGTCGGACGGAACTCGATAGCGCGCATTCCATATCACTTCACCGTATTGATCGTTGACGCCTGCATGCAAGCACTGCGCGTCAAGACTAATACACGTTTCCTTCACCAGGCGGCGAGAGGCGGAGTTATCGAAAGTATCGATGATGAGGTCGAAGCCCTTCAGCAGTTTGGCTGCGTTTTGCTGATTCACTTCTTTGGCAAGAGATGTTATCTCCTCTCCTACATCGCGAAAGATCATATTGCGCACCATTTCCGCTTTTAGCGCACCGATGTCCTCCAGTCCGTAAATCTGCGTGCTGATGTTGTGCTCCTCAACCCGATCTTTGTCTACTATGGTGAGCTTCTTAACTCCCATCCGCACGAGATTTACTGCAAGATTGGAGCCGAGCGCCCCTGCACCGCACAACAAAATGCGGCAGCGCGAAAGTTTGCTCATTGCTTCCGGGCCGCGCGCAATCCTTTCGTGATGCAATTTGGATGTCATTTTCTGTACGATCCCTCGAGAATCTCCGAGCCCACCAGATCCGAAGCTACAAGCCATTTGCGAGGGAATATCAGCGTTTGATGCAAGCGCCTTGCCTCTTCGGCATCTGGTTCAAACAGCCACGACACAACATTGTCGCTTGTCGCGATAACACACAGCAGGCTCCTGCCAAAGC
This sequence comes from Candidatus Obscuribacterales bacterium, assembly GCA_036703705.1. Classification (GTDB taxonomy): domain Bacteria; phylum Cyanobacteriota; class Vampirovibrionia; order Obscuribacterales; family Obscuribacteraceae; genus DATNRC01. Next base: position 1,312 of record DATNRC010000415.1, on the reverse strand, counting down.
ACGAGCACCACGAACGCATCGTGCGCTCATCTCTACCGCTTGGCATAATCATTTTACCCGGGTGGGTGTGATAGAAGCCCACAACGTCCCCATACTTTTCCTCGCGCTCGAGAACGCGGCGCCAATCAAAGTCGACTGAGGCCCTGCCGCCAGCGGACGGCCAGCGCATCTTCGCATGCCATACATTCTCGATCCGCTCGCCGATGAGTACGTAAGCAATTTCGTGCTCGAATTCATTGACAGCAGATTTACTCATAGTATTCGTAGCGTCCATCGCTTTGCCGAAGCACCCCAACCAAGCTTGCCAGGTCAAAATCCTGATCCCGGCCGCTGAGGCAAATCCCAGCGCTCATGACTGTCAGGTCGGCCTCCCGCACCTGGCATGTGTGAGTGATGCCGTTGATTTGGAACCTGATCGTGACGCGGTCCGCGCCTACGTTCCAGAACGAATCCAGCTGCGCGTCTGCATGCGTGAGTGCTTCCCTTATGCGCTCGTCGAGACTCCCGGGCGGCGCCGTAATCCTGTATTCCGGATGCAAATTGAGATAAAGCATCTTGTACGCCAATTTTTCAGCCGGCACCATGCCAGCGAAGCGGATTTCGTGCGGCGGCACTTCTTCCTCCAGAGACTTGCGCAGATAGCTTGCAATAGCAGGATTGTGTCGCCGGTCATGGTCTTCATACCAAAATTGAGAGCCGTCACAGCGAACATTTACAGTTGCGAATCTCATGCCCCGATCAACCAGTCTCAACGGCACAGCGCCTTCTATGACTATGTTGCGTTCGCCCGTGGAAGCGAGCAGACCCCACCAGTCGTCTTTGAAGCGATCGATAAGAACGAATCTCAGCCGGGGAAACAATTTCAGATATTGCGAGATCTGCTTCGGACTCGGCTCGCCAAGGATGACAGCTTTTCCCGGATCGACGACCTTCAATATCGCCCAGCCATCGTATTTGGTGTCATTTAGCGCCAGCTCGTAAATGATTCCACCCACGCGCACACGGACCCGGCCGCCTGCGACAACCGGGGCCAGCACATGTGATTCGCTCAGCTCCCTCTCCCTTTCCGCGAATTTGTTGATCAGCGAAAGCGGATCGGGCGGCTGCCCGCTCATTATCCGAACACAGCCTCAGGACGAAGCGTCATATTGCCATTTTCATGACGCTCCACGACTGTTCCACTGAGCTCGTTAATTCCGACATCGAGGAATCGCGCTACGGCTGCGCGGATGACATTGTCTTGCGAGCCATGATCCACTTGCAGAATATCGAGGGCAATGTCGCGGCTGACGCCTTTGAACCTGACGTGCAA
>DATNRC010000414.1:0-4086 GCA_036703705.1 Candidatus Obscuribacterales bacterium | reverse complement strand
GCTTATAGTCTGCCGGCACGATGTGCCAGGGCGCCCATTTTGTGCTCGTGTGATTGAAGCAATCTTCGTAAGCGTTGATGTAATCGTCCCACCGCGTGCGTTCTTTTACATCGTTCACGGAAAACTTCCAGTTTTTCTCCGCCAGATCGATGCGCTCTAAAAATCTTTTCTTCTGCTCGTCTTTGGAGACATTGAGGAAAAATTTGAGCACAATGATGCCGTTGTTGACGAGATATTTCTCGAAGTTGTTTATCTCCTCGAAGCGCTGCTTCCAAATGTGCTTCTCGTCGATGGGTTTGGGCAACTGCTGAGCACGCAGAACTTCCGCATGGACCCTTGTTATCAACACCTCCTCGTAATAAGAGCGGTTGAAAATGCCGATTCGTCCTCTTTCGGGAAGCGCCTTAGCGCAGCGCCAGAGATAATCGTGGTCGAGCTCTTCGGCGGATGGAGCTTTGAAGCTGTAGACCTGGCAACCCTGTGGATTGAGCCCCGACATCACATGTTTGATCGTCCCGTCCTTTCCGGCAGCATCCATGGCCTGGAAAATGATCAAAAGGGCATAAGTGTCCTGCGCATACAGTTTGTCCTGGTATTCGGCAAGTATTTTGATTCCTTCCTCGAGCTTGTTCTTTGCCTGCTCCTTGGTCAGCCCTTCAGGACGAAAGCTGGTGTCGAAATCTTTTGCCAGCGAGATTTTAGTGCCGGGATGAACAGTCAATCTTTTTAAGAGTTCTTCCTGCTGGCGTTTGTTCATGACATTTGCGCTTTTCAGTATGCCCAGCGCAACAGTGTAGCACCGGCGCTAAATCCGGCTCCCACAGACGCCATAAGGACAAGAGAGCCCTTTTTCAATTTGCCCTGGTCAAGCGCCGATTGCAAGGCAAGAGGAATGGTACCGGCAGTGGTATTACCATACTCATCAATATTGATGATAACGCGATCAAGGTCCAGGTTCATTCGTTCTGCCGCAGAAACAATAATACGGCGATTTGCCTGATGCGGCACAAAGAGATCGATGTCGTCTCCTGTCAAACCATTGCGTTCCAGCACTCTCTCGCACAGCTCGGACATCTTTCGCGTCGCAAATTTGAAGACGACCTGCCCGTCCTGATGTACGTAATGCATCTTGCTCTCCACGGTCTCCTGGCTGGCAGGATGCCGGCTTCCGCCGCCGGGCAGGCACAGCGCCGGACCGCCTGAGCCGTCGACTTCATAAATGAAATCGATGACCCCCAAATTGTCCTTCGGATCTCCCGGCTGCAGAAGCGCTGCTCCGCCGCCGTCACCGAAGATGATGCAAGTGGTTCGGTCCGTGTAGTCGATGATTGTCGACATAACATCGAGGCCGATAACAAGAACATTTTTGTGCGCGCCGGACTGAATGAACTGGGCGCCGCATTCGAGAGCATACAGAAAGCCCGAGCAGGCGATCGACAGATCGAATCCCCATGCTCCGGTCGCGCCGATGTTGTTTTGCACGATGCATGCCGTTGCGGGCAAAGGCATGTCGGGCGTGATGGTGGCGACAATTATGAGTTCGATGTCGCTCGGTTTTATGCCGGTCTTCTCAATGATTTTCTTGGCTGCTTCCGTAGCCAGATCGGATGTCGCTGTTCCTTTGTCCGCGATATGACGCTGCTTGATGCCTGTGCGCGTAACGATCCATTCATCACTGGTCTCAACCATCCGCTCCAGATCTTCATTGGTGAGCAGTCTTGGCGGAACAGCCGTTCCGAGCGCCGTGATTTTTGCCATGTATGGACAGTTGTTCAGGACTTCCCCCTGAATGATGACGCGTGTCTAATCGCCCGCCAGTCGCTTAAATGGAGGAGCTGCTTAGCAACCAGGCGATCATATTTTAGGACATGAGTCCTGTGCGGTGTAAGTCTTTGCTACGCAGGACTTCACAACAGCACATTTCTGAGGCGCATCCAATCTTCTCGTTCTCGACAACTCAGGCGTGAGCGCGTTTGAGAACACGGCTCAAGTCGAATTGACTGTTAGCTGAGGCCAGTCTTACCGAACCGTTGTCGCTGTTCAGTCTCGCTTCCTTTGCCTCTGCGAGGCTGCTCTTCGGCACAACAATGTCGGGATTTTCCATCAAGTCTTTGTATTCTTTCTGGTTCGACTTGTATTTCCAGATTCCGGGCCCGAATGTTGTGAGGGCGAGGGCGCCCAAACCAGTCAATTTGCCCAGGGGACCGGGCGCTTTCATAACGAATTTGCAGAACGCCTTGTAGCCAACCAGAGAGCCGAGACCTGTGCCGAGACCGAACATTGAGCTCCTGCCCAGATTGGCGAAGTCGTTGTAGCGCACATCGCCCGGATTGTTGTGGATGACAAATGCGTCTTCGCTCTCCGAGACATACAGGCCGCCCTTTACGCCATAGAGCCTGTTTTCATCTGTGTATTCTTTTGTGATGGCCTGCCAATCGGCTACCGTCAGGTCTTTCAACAGCCCGGCGCGTTCATTGGTGGTGATGATTCCGTCTTTCTTGGCTTCTTCAAACAGCTGTTTGATGTTTCCATCCAGGTTGCTCATCAATCTATCCTCGGCAATTTAGTCTCAGGGGAGTGGGCTTAACTCTATCTCACAATCGCCCGCGAGGACATTGGGGAAATTACGCGGCTGGGCGGGGAAATACGCAATTGGCGCGTGCTTCCATCCCGTCTCGTTATTTGCCTCGCTCCGCGCCGGTATCCTATAGTGGATTGGGGCTAATCCGCTAATCCTTATGCGCTGGGAAAAATGGGCTCAAACAGCAAATTAGCTCAGGCAAGAGCTGCATCGCGGCTGGGCCGTTACCACGAGGCAATTGGCTTGTTGAGCAGCCTTTTGTCCGAGATTGAGCAAACAAGGCCCCGGCGCAAGGCGCTTCTTTTTGATGTACTTACCGAGACAGGACGGACGCACCGGCGTCTTTCCGGATATCCTGAGGCTGAGGATTGCCTCAAGCGCGCGCTCGGATTGTTTGCCGCCGGCAAAAATGAGCTTGAGCGCTCGCGTGCTCTTGAAGAACTAGGCGTTTTGTACATTGAGCAATCGCGCTATGCGGAGGCGGAGTCGACTCTCAAGGAGTCTTTAGATATTCGGCGCGCAAAGCTTGACGGCTCTCACGCGGATATTGGCGAGACTCTGAACGATCTTGGTTTGCTTGCCTGGAGCAGGGGAGACGACGCGAAGGCAGGCGAGCTCTACCAGGAGGCACTGGAAATCCGGCGCCGGGTCTATGGCAAAGAACATTCAACTTATGCGGAAACACTCGACAATTTCGGCGTTCTTTATCAGCGTATCGACCGCCTGCATGACGCTGAAAGGGCTCATCGCGAAGCGCTTTCCATAAGGGAAAAGAGTCTTGGCGAGAGCCATCCGGACGTGGCTTACAGTCTTGTCAATCTGGCCAATGTCTATCAGCGGCAAGGAAAACACGATGAAGTGGAAGCGCTGTTGCGGCGTGCGATTAGAATTTGGAATGCAAGCCTTGGTGAAGAACATCATCATACGGGCGTCGCCATCAACAATCTGGGCGGCTGTTACTTGGAGCAGGGAAGGTTTTCCGAGGCCACACCGCTCTTCGAGAAAGCATTGCGCATTCTGGAAGCTTCGCTTGGATCCGACAATCCCGGCATCCTTACGCATTTGCATAACCTTGCCACTGTCTACCGGCATCTCAATCGCAATGCGGATGCCGGCGCCATTGACGCGCGCATTCAGACTCTCGCTCTTAGAAAACTGAGCATGGAAGGCAGGAGTGGAACGCAAAACCTCCTCCTCGACGCGCGTACGCTGCAAAACATCAAAGATTTCGCCGCTGCCGAGGAGCGGCTCAACGAGGCGCTCCAGCTTGCCGAGAGAGAATTCGGCGCCCAGAGTCTGAGGGTTGCTTATATTCTGGACTTTCTCGGCACAAACAGCATGAAGCAAATGGATCTGAAAAAGGCTAAAGATTACTTCCTGCGCTCGCTTTCCATAAAGAACGAAACACTGGGCGCCGACCATACTGACGCCGAGGCCACGGCTCAGAATCTTCGCTTCCTCGAGGGGTTGAGGATCGATTGGGAAGGGCGGCACTAGCTCTTCTT
>DATNRC010000413.1:0-5850 GCA_036703705.1 Candidatus Obscuribacterales bacterium | reverse complement strand
AGGCGCAAACGCTGTCAGGCGGTTGGCGGCAGCGCCTGGCGCTCGCCTGCGCCATTGTTCATGAACCACCCATAGTCTTTCTCGACGAGCCAACTGCAGGCATCGATCCGGTAGCTCGACGGGCGCTTTGGGACTTGCTTTTCACACTGGCAACGACAGGCATCACCTTTTTTGTAACCACGCATTACATGGATGAGGCAGAGCGATGCAATTCGGTCGGCTATATTTTTCAGAGCAAATTGATCGCGCTCGGAAAAGTTGATGAGCTCTCAGATGCGCTTGCGGTAAGAGATCCGGAGCACAGATATTTGGAGGTCACGTGCACGCACGTCATGCCGACGTTTCAACACCTGCGATCGCGCCCGGACATTCATGATGTCACCATATTCGGTCGCACACTGCATGTAGTTGTGCCTGACGAACTGAGCATCGATATGCTCAGCAAAGATCTGGATAGAAGCGAATTTGGTGTCAAGGAAATTCGCCCCATCGAGCCGTCGCTGGAAGATGTCTTCGTAATGCTGACGGAAAACGAAGAGGCACGCTCCGAGGTTGCCGCAGCCAGCACCAAACAGGCAGGCGCCGAGAGCGTTTGAGACAGGCAGGTCGCGCACCATGAAATGGCTTACTGAGAGGATAAGAACGACGTTCTGGGGCTACCATGCCGTGATGGTCAAAGAATGGATCGAAATCCTCAATGACAAATTTACGCTCGGCATTGTCTTACTCTTACCTATCGTGCAAATGACGATATATGGCTTTGGCGTCAGCTTTGACGTGCGCTACGTGCCTACGGCTTTGCTTGACCTGGACCATCGGGCTCAATCTGCGATTCTCATCGACGAGCTTCTGGCCACGGATTTCTTCAAAATTGAGAAGGTGGCGCACAGCAGAGCAGAAGCCGCGCAGCAGATTGTCGCCGGGCGCGTGAGAGCAGCAATCATCATCCCGCCCGATTATTCGGATAAATTGCAGCGAGGACAGCAAGCACAAATTCAAGTTCTCATTGACGGATCAGATTCGACCGTCGCCAATGCCTTGCAAAACGCAGGCATATCGGTGGGACAGAATCGATCGATTCAAATCCTGACCCAACAAGCGGATGAGCGCCTGAAGCAACCGGTCGAAGTGCGAACTCGCCTGCTGTTCAATGAGGATGCTCGAACGACCAACTTCATGCTTCCAGGACTGGTTGGGTTCATGGCGCAAACAATCACGCTCTTCCTCACCGTCAATTCCATTGTGCGCGAACGAGTTTCAGGCACGCTGGAGCAACTTCTTCTTACTCCCGTGCGACCGCTGGGGCTGATGATAGGCAAACTCATTCCCAATGGCGTCATTGGCTTTACCGGAGCCAATTTGCTCTTGCTGGCAATGGTGCTGGTTTTTCATGTCCCCATCCATGGTGACTTGATTTTTCTCGAGTTTTGCATGCTGATATTCGTGTTCGTTTCCCTCTCCATCGGTATTCTCATCTCAACAACAGCCACCAGCCAAGAGCAAGCAATGCATCTTGCATCTTTTGTTTTAATTCCCTCTGTGCTCCTGTCAGGATTCATCTTTCCGCGCGAATCCATGCCCTTTCTTTTGAATTGGCTCGGCTACCTGATTCCGCTCACTTACTTCCTGCAGATTCAGCGTGGTGTCATCTTGCGCGGCGCAGGATTTACGGATTTGTGGGAATGGGTCTTGCCGCTTGCTGTTTTTGGATTTGTCCTCATATACATGAGCGTCAAGCGCTTCCGCAAAACCGTCGGCTAGGGCAAAATTCACAACTCCAGGTCATGAACTAAGTGTTTTATCCAGGCCATAAGTTGCGGGAGCTGTGGGAAATAATCTCACCAGTTGCGGGAAATCTTCTCAGCAGCTGGGAGAAGCTTTTGCCTGTTTGTGTGAGATTGGGCGATCATTGGTTTCCCAAAGGTAATTGTTAGCGGGCTTTTGTATACGGCAAAGACAATCACAAAAGTGTCTGGTAGCGTCCACCTTCGTATGTCGTTTTTTTTGAAATGGCCCACGATTGTGGGTCAAATTCGCTCAATTTTGGTCCACTAAAGTGGGCCAAAGCCACGACATGACCCACAAAACGATCGCACCTTCTCCACGCCTGGGAAGGGATTGATTAGTTCGGCATCAAGTAGGCTGAGTTTCTGAACAATCGACAGCCTTGGCGTGGTAGATAGAGTCTAGATCAGGTCTGGGAATCAGAAACGTTCCGGGAAGTAGATTAGTTCTGGGAATCAGAAACGTTCTGGGAAGTAGAAAATTCTGGGACATAGAAAAATTGTGGGAATCAGATGAATTCACCCAACAGACTGTTCAACACGGAGCGCAACTTGCCCACTCAAGCACGTTTGCACTTGAAGCTCACACTTGTCGCCGCGGCGCTTGTGAGCGCAGCCGCAAATGCAACATGGGCAGCCGACAGCGAGTGGAAAGATCTCTTCAATCAAGCAGCATCGGCAGAATTGCAGCACAACCCATCACGGGCAGAATATCAATACAAGCATGCCCTAGCCGTCATCGAAAGAGAAAGTGTCGATGCAGAATCAAAGGCGCGCGTTTTATGTCGACTGGCACGGCTTTACGTAGAACAAAGGCGCCTCAAGGAGTCCGATCCGCTCGTCAACCAGGTTGTCTCAATTGCTTCCGACCCCCGTCTTCGCGGCAGCGGTCACGGCGAATTGCTTGTCTGCCTCGATGATTTGGCAGACTCCTACCTGGACCTCAGTAATCATTGGCGATCGGAAGAAACTTTGAAAAGAGTGATCGCTATATGCGACAAACCATTTGGAGGCAAGCATCGCGATCTGCTCAGCAGATATCGATCGCTGGCATGCCTGTATATCGATCAGGGCAGATACTCTGAGGCCGATCCTTTAGTAGAGCGCGCTCTTGCTCTCGTCAAAAGAGAGCACAAGATGAACAACGGCGCGCGCATCGATCTTATGAATATCGCCTCTGCCTATCGCAGCAAAGGCAACTCGAAGAAAGCAGTTTGGCTGGAGCAAGAAGCGAAGCGTCTGGCTCAGAATGACAAATCGCGCAAGTATCTGCCGATACCGTTTGACGCTCAAAGAGCACAGGTGCTGATTGAAGAAGGCAAGTTCAAGCAGGCACAGCCGTTAATCGAGAAGGCAATCGCGGAAGTGAAAAGGCGCGAGGGCGAGAACAGCATATCTTTATTGCCGCTCTTCGACATTCAAGCTGAAGCTTTAAGCGGACAAAAGCACTACGACGAAGCAGACAAAATATTGGTGAGAGCTATAAATTTGCAGAAGCGATTGCGCATCGACGAATGGTTGATGACAGAGCGCATCCAAAAACGCGCCAACAATCTGCGTGACATGGGACGACAAAAAGAAGCGAATGCTCTTGAGAAAGAAGTTAAACAGATGCGGTTCACCTATTACTTTGGATCCGGAAAGTAACGTATGAGCGCGGCTGCAAGTCGTGCTGCTGCAAAGGGCGAGCATTTGTTGAGCCGCGCAAAAAACAGCCAAAGTCCTGAGCCGCGCTTGCCAGCCTGAAGATTTGTTCGAACCTTGGTTGAAACTGCCGGAGAGCGTTTGGTTAGAAGCGGACTCTGGCGCTCGAACTATCAAACGTTTTTAAGCTACCGCCTGATCAGGCCGGGCATCCGCAAACCAAGTCTCCACAGGCAAATGCAGTACCGAGCTCAAAAGGGTGACCTCGGTGATCTTACGGACTACTAAAAAGAGGTATTGACCGCTTGACTGCCAGGAGGAAGAATTAGGGAGCGCGGCGCCCGAAGAATCTCATTAAATTCTGTCTGCCGGCTCCTAACATCTTGGTTTCGCAAGTAGTTCCTTATGCCGTCGCTTAGGAGATATTAGAAGTTTTGCCCGTCGAGGACATACGATGCCTGCTGAGCATCAAAGTCGTTATGCGCTTCACGCGTGTGGGCAATCATTGACCAGGCGTTTTTTCCGCGGTTAGCAGAAGAGAATTGACATGCAGAATTTTCCTTACCATCCATCTCAACCCCAACGATATTCCAGGTTTTCCATACTTTGTGCATTGATTTGCATGCTTGTCCTCACGAGCATGATTGCTGCAAAGGCCAGTGCGGAGGACGGACAGAAGTTGAAAACTCCCAAAGATAAGCAAAATGCTCGAGCCAGCGGGAAATTGCCCCCGTTCAGGGAAGATGTTCTTCTCGTCATGCCGGCGGCAAATGCCGACAAGGATGAAGTCACTCAGACTTTGAAAGACGTGCACGGAGAAATCATCAACACCATCGGCACAGGCGCCATGACCTGCTATGTGGTGAAGATCGAGAAAGGCTATTTTGTCGAAGCGGAGAAGAAACTGAGTAAGGACAAGCATTTTCGAGCAGTGCAGCGGGATTATGCTGTGCAACAAAAACAAGCGGTCGTCAACGATCCTTACTTCGCCTCTGAATGGCACCTGCCCGCTCTCAACGTCATCAACGCCTGGTCGGTCAGTCAGGGCTCGGCCAACATTATTGGCGTGCTCGACTCTGGTGTCAGCATTGGAATCAGAGAGCTGGCAGGCAAGTGCTATGCAGGCTTTGACGGATTTACAGGAGCGAATTCCCAGAAAGACGTCAACGGGCATGGAACCATGGTCTCAACGACGGCTGCCGCCATCACCAACAATGGCACAGGCACAGCAGCCCCAGCGAGAAATTCCCTTATCTATCCTGTGCGTGCAGGCACCAGGGATGGAAGCATCTATACCTCGGCATTAATCAACGGCATCAATCAATGCGGGAATCTGGGCATCAAGCTCATCAACATCAGTGCTAACGGCGAGCCGCCCTATACGTTCTCCAACAAAAACATATACAGCAGCCTGCACCAATACTTTCAGTGGTTCCACGACACCAAGGGCGGTCTGATTTTCGTGTCGGCAGGCAACACCCCCGTATATGACCCGAATCCGATGTGGCCTTACTTCCATGTTGTTTCTGCGATCAATCCCAGCTACACACTCGCGAGTTTCTCCACTTATGGAAGCAACATCGATTTCACCGGACCGGGCGAACAGATCTATTGCACCAACAAGAAAGGCAAAGTCGCCTCGGTTGCCGGAACATCCTTTTCATCGCCGCTGGTTTGCTCGATTGCTGCTCTCGTATGGGGCGCCAAGCCAAGCCTCACCAACGTGGAAGTGACGGATATTCTTCGTTCCACAGCCTATAAGGACGGAACGAATTGGAACCAGTGGTATGGATACGGACTGCCCAACGCGCATGCCGCTCTAATGCGGGCGCTGTACGGCTTGTAATCAGTCTTCAGAAGCTTCCGCGGTTTCCGCGTAATAGTACATCAACTGGACATTGCCGGGAGGATTCGATTCCAGACGCAGCACTATGCTGCTATAAACCGGCTCGTCAGGCGCAGGCGGCTGCCCAGGGTAAAAACGCGCCTTGCTGAGCTCATCAATGATCTGCGGCATGCTTTCGGCAGGAACAATAATGTTTGCCACCGAATTGCCTTTAAGATAGGCGTCCACGAACACTCTCAATATGGCATTGGCAGCTGCGCTTGTTTCGGCATTGCTTGCCCGATTGTTCTTGTGGCTGACTCTTATCGCCACTTGATCACCGGTGCCAAGGGCAAGTGAACGATAACGCCTCATCCCAAGAGCGTTCCAGTAGTGATAGAAGAGATCTTCATAAGCTATCGGTTGCGCTGAGGTGGCATCTGCTTTGCGGTATGTCACCTTCGCTTTCACCATGGGTCGCAACCGCGAGCCGGGGAAATCCAAAAAGTTTGCAAGCGGTTCGGTTTGCACCTGAATGATCCAGTCGTAAGACCTGCCGAGCTCTTCACCAATGCCTAAGGCGGGCACAACCAATAA
>DATNRC010000412.1:0-13968 GCA_036703705.1 Candidatus Obscuribacterales bacterium | reverse complement strand
TCTCAGAGAAAAGGTTGCCGAGCGTCTCTTCCAGGAAACGCCTGTAAGAGCGCCTTGGAAATTCAGCTAAGTCTGGTGCCTGGAAGTAAAACGTCATCTACCTGCTCCCGGATCGCCCTTCTCACTCATGAGAGAACGCTTGTGAATCGCCAACGCTCGAGCCAGATCGTCTGAGTACATCTTTTTTGCCGGAGCGAGAGCGCTCGCGATGCGGAACTCAGAAACCGCCTCGCTGATTTGTCCTGCTGCCATGAGATTCACTGCCAGCCGATGGTGCAGCTCTGGATTTTGCAGGTTGCCGGACATAGCCTGTTTGATGAGCTCAGCCGCTCCCGCGTAGTCTCTTTGAGATTCCAAATAAGTTACTTTCGCCAGCGTGTCGCCGACAGTCATAGCTCCGTGTTCACCATCTGCGGTGCTCGACGTCTCTTGAGGACGGGCAGCCTGCGCGGCGGCAATCGGGCTTGCCTGAGCGGCTGCCTGAGCGCGCTCCTGGGCGGCTTCTTGCTGCGTCGACTCGTCATGTGTTCTGAAGTCGAATGCTTGAGGATTGACTGCAGCCGGCGCCCCATTGTTGCCTTCGAACATATTCTTTCTCGGATAACCGACATTTTCCTGCACAGGCTGTTCGACAGGCGCAACGCGGAACGATCCGGGATGAACCACCGCTTGCTGAGCAACCGGCTGATTTCCCGTCGCCTGTGGCTGCATGGCAGGCTGTTGCATGGACTGTTGCATGGTCTGCTGCATGGGCTGCGGTTGCGCCGGAAGTTGAGCCGGCACCATTGACGGTGCGCTCGCCTGGGGCGCCGTCAGTTGGCTGGCGACCTGGCCGCCGATTTGACCGATGCTGTCGCTCGACATCTTTGTTTGTTGCTGAAGCTCTCGCATGCGCGCTGCCGCTTCTTTGAATTCAGGATCGATGAGCACGCAAGTGAGATAGGCCTTGTAAGCACCGCTGTAATCACCCAATGCCTCCAGGCACTCGCCAAGCAAATACTGGTACTTGGCGTTGCGAGGCTCAATTCTTATAGCTTGGCTTACTTCTATTAGTGCTTCCCGGCGCAAGCCCTGGCCGAAAAATGTGTCTGCGGCGGCCTTGTGCTTTTCAGCTCTGGCGTGCTCCATGGCTCTTGCCAGGCTGGCACGACCGGACTCCAGGCTGGGATTCTTCGGCTCCAGCGCTTCTAGCTTTCTGTATTCCGTTTCGGCACCGACGAAATCACCCGTCAATTGCAGCGCACCAGCAAGACCAAGATGGTTTTCGGCAAGTAGCGGATTCTGCGCTACTTGTTTGCGCCATATCTCAACAAGAGCCTGACCTGCGGCAGTGTCCTTGGAATCGCAAATGACGGCCTTGCGGAGAGACGCCGCGGCTGCCGTGAGATCGTTGCGAGTCATTTGCAGGAAGCCGAGCTGTCTGTGAGCCGGACCATAGTCGGCATCTTTTACTATGGCCTGACGGTACCATCCCATTGCTGCCTGTACTTGCCCATAACGGTAAGCGATGTCGCCCATTTTTACGAGCGTGCGGGCGGAGTTCTCAAGCTGCATGGCAGCGTTGGCTTCGATTGCCGCCCCTTCGAGATCGTTGGCATTGGCCAACTTGTCGCTTAGCTCCAGGCGAACATCGGGAGACCCCGGATCAAGACCTTGCTTCTTCATAGAATCGGCAAGGAGCTTGCCTGCCAATGCGTTATCCGAGGCCGCGCAAAGAGCTTTGCGCAGCATATGGCTGGCGCCGCTGTAATCGCCGGCAGCCATTCTCTGTTGCGCAAACGCGGTGCGAGCCGCAGATAAGTTGATGCGAAACTGCTTATTACGAGGATCGTACTGAACAGCCTTTTCGTGCTCGGCAATCGCTTCCGTCCATCTATTTTGTTTGCCCAGCAAAACGGCTCTGTTGTTGGCGTCGACCGCCATCTGCAAATACTTCTGATAGTTTTCAATCTGCTGCTGCTGGGCGCGCTTTGCTGCTTCAGCAGCATCCTTCTTCGCTTGCTCGGCCCTCTTGGCTGCTTCGGCATCAGCTTCCTTTTTCAGCCGCTCTTCTTCGCGATAATCAGGACGGCGCTGGAAGCGCGTGGCGCTTGGCGGAATAATCACAGACTGACCGCCCTGAAAGTCCTTGAGGTCTCTTTCATGGGGCAGTGGCGCTACGTTCAGCTTCTCAGCTGTGGCTTGCTCAACCGAAATTCCCAGGTTGAGGCTGAATGCCAGAAGAACTGCCGAAACGTGAATAGGTGACTTGAGAATGCTCATTTATTAGAAGCTTGTTGATGCTGCGTTTAAAAACGGTTGGGCTATTTGTGCATCCGGCGAGGCCGGCGGGTGCGATTTGTGAGCACAGCTTAACGAGGATAGGGCTGTCAAGTCTATTGGGGGGTTTCCCCCTGCTTTCGTAGCCTTCCCATGCTCTGTGTAACGAATCGCTCACACCGAGCGCCTTTGGAGAGATTGCCAAGCGCTGTTCGCCGGTCGCCGCATGTAAAGAAGTATGGTTAATGACGCCAGATCTGGGCGGCTGGGCCAGGCCACTTTGGTTGTGGTGATCGAAAAGTCGGAACGGGTGAGGAGGTTTGCTTCTCATCTCCGGAAGGGTGTCAGAAAAATCTCCGAACTTCTGACAGTAGTTTTTGGGCTGGTCGGGTTGGTGAAGTTTTTGCCTGGTCGGTTGGTGGGGTCGACAAGTTTTGGGGTGTGCAACTGTCAGATATATCGAAGAATTTCTGACAGCGGTCTTTGCGCGGGGTGGCGGCTCCGGTTTCGAATCCTCAGCCCAAAGGGAGTCTAGTGTCAGAAAAACCACGGAATATCTGACAGTTTCTTGTGCATTTCGTGGGAAGGGCAGGCAGGGTAGAACCCCCAGGCGGTGATCAGAAATACCACGGGATATCTGACACTTTCTCCCGTATTTCGTGGAAGGGTATATACGTATTCTCCCCAGTGACTCCGTCTTGATCTGAGCTTATTATCTGCCGTAATCGCGCAAAACCAGGACTGACATGGCCTAACCAAGCAGAGTAGCTGATTTCTTGACGTGATCGGGAGGCGAAAATTAGCGTCTGAAGTCCATGGGGTGGTTTACTTGGCATTTTTTGTGGCATTGCTAGAATTAGGATGAGCGTCACTCGCATCCCGGCAACCTGGTATTCAAGCGGTGAGCAGCTAACCGCGCAGGAAGAGAATTACCGTCAAAACCAATCACTAGGATTCGGAGACACACTTGGAATCAGCATTAACAACTCAAAGACCCTCTGTGTTTCGCCCTCGAACTGTACTGTGTGAAAGGCATGAACTAATCAGGTTTGGCCTCAAGCGAGTCGTATCTGAGGTAGTCGAGATTGTTGGAGAAGCTTCCGACGGCATGCAGGCCACGGAAATGATTCGCCGGCTGAGACCAGACTTCATCATTCTGGATGTTGATCTGGACGTGTTGAACGGTGTTGAGGTCTGTCGAAGGATCAGTCAAGAGCTTCCTAACTCCAACGTTCTCGTTCTTACTGATTCTTATCACGCGACGAAATACCACAACCAGCTCATTAGAGCTGGGGCCCGCGGTTTCTGTCTAAAGAGCTCGGGACCGCGCACGTTGTTTGAAGCTATCGAACAGGTAACACGGCAACTTCCATATTGTGATCCTAAGATCACGCAGCTGGTCAAACAGACACCCTCAACTACTATGCCTAACTGCAATCTCACAGATCGTGAGATTGAGGTGCTTATACGTCTTGATCTTCGCAATAAAGAGATTGCCGAAGAATTAGACATGAAGCTGCGTACAGTTGAGAAGCATATTGAGTGTATTCTCGCCAAGTTGAAGGTTCCAACTCGAACTGCAGCAGCGCTGAAAGCTGTTCAACTCGGGTACGTATTATTGCCTAAAATGCCTGGTCGTGACCCCGTGACTGGTGTCACGCACGAACAGACAGTGGCAGAGCTGCAAGCTGAGTTGGCTATTGCCAATGAGCATTTGAAGGCGTTGCTCAAGCAGAACGAACTGTTGAAAGAAGCGCTAAACGAAAAGATGCGCACGCATCAATAAGCTCTGGCGATAATTATGACTATCGCATTGCCTAGAAGATCTGCCACCTTGCTTTCGGTGGCGGTTGGTGTATTGATAGGTGCTGAATCAGGCTGTTCTTCCGAACACATAAAAGTGACGAGAGAAGAACCGAAGGTTGAGACGCAATTTTACGACAAGGGCGTACGCACGCCAGAATCTGCGTACGCCCTTCATAACGAATGCGCCAACACCAACTGGGACTTTCATTGTTACAGTGATTTCGACTTCGATGTGGTAGATGACAAGCCGATTCCAATCGGGCGGCGAGTAGCTCTTCGCATAAAGCAAGTGCGCTTGCGGTTAGAACTGCCGATAACTATGTATTTGCCGGAGCAGGCATCTCTTAGAGTGCGAGCCCATGAAGAGGGACACGTCAAGATATGCAGGACGGCATATGACAGCGCTTATGCCATCGCCCGTGATGCTGCACAAAAGGTTGTCGGGCGCGAGTTCAAGGGTGACGGAAAGACTTTCGAGCAGGCGTGCCGCATCGCATTGAGCAACGCTTCGCAGGAAATCGGAAGACATTATCGCGCCGGCACGGTCGACAAAGTGAATACGATATCAGCCATGTACGATCGCATCACCAGCACGAGAAACGACCCCTCATATGTGGACACAGCCATCGAACAAGCAACCAGGCAGACTGAGAAGCTGTGGGCGAATCCAGGTGCTGCTAAAAATACTTCCCCGGGCGGTTCGATGAATCGTTCATCCGCGGCTTCGAACACCATCAGCAATTCCGGGACGACTTCGACCAGCGGCACGGCTGAGAATTCCGAGCGTGAGCCCTGACGACCTAGAAGACTGCGCGTTGGTGACCTAGAAGACTGCGCGTTGGCGACCTAGAAGAGCGTCCTGACGACATTGAGGACTGCGTCCTGACGAAATTGAATACGGCGCCTGACGAGTCCTCGGACCGCATAAATATGAGAGAGGTCGGCCCAAAGCCGACCTCTCCTTGTTCCGAAGTCCGCATTCCGCAAGCGACTATTCTTTCTTCGACTTGTATCCCTTGCGAATAGTTACCAGGTCGACTTGATCCGTGTACTCGTAGACACGGCGGAATCTGATGTCCGCTACGGCTCCGTTTTGGAGATAGGTCGGGCGCCTGTCTCCGCCTCCGGGACCAATAGTGAAGGGAACGGTTGCGCCGCCTACTCCGATACCGAAATCGTTTCTGAGCAGCGCTGATCCGCCTCCACAGGCATTGGGCCAGATCTTGAAGTTGGTTCCGCCGATGGTGACCTGGTACGGCGGACCTGGAGGGGGTGAGCCTATCCAGACCCAGCTCGAAGCACCATCTCCGCTGCCTCCACAGTCTCCGCCGCTGCCGCTGCCCGACTTGCCGTCATACGCGAGGTGCAATGGCGAAGGATGAGCGGTTACGGTTGTAGAGGTCTCCGACGGTCCCATAGCGACGGGAATTGGCAGAATTTGATTGGGCAGGGAGAGAGGCTCGCCGCCGTGTTTGCCACCATTCATGGTGCCCATGATGAAGCCGTAGTCTCTTACATGCATGTCATAAGCGTACGTATCAGTGCTCGTGAAGAGATCCTGAGCCACCCCGTAGAGCTGGTTTTGGCTGGCCAGCCAATATGGCTCCACATCAAGTGGCGCCTTGCTCACGTAGTTGATCGAGCCATCAGTTTTGTACGAGAAGATGTGAATTTTCGGATCGCCATTGGTGTTGGAGAGGGGCTGAGTTATCAGTCCGACAGCGCTTCCAGCATCCACGCGCGTCCCGGCACGCTTCAGCCAGTCGTATATGCTGGTTGAAACGATCGTGGTACCATCACCGGTGCCTGGGCCGCCCCAGGGCAAATTGACGATGCTCGAACCAGGGAGCGGGTAATCGTTGCCATCTGCTCTCTTGAGGTCCATTGGATTGCCCATTCCGGGGATGTTGAAGAGGTCTCTGAGCGAGAGTATCTCCGGCGGCATGTTATCGGGGAAGCTGATTGTCAGTGTTCCCGGGGCAGGCTTCGGATCATAAACGCTGGCCGGCTCAGCGCAGGCGACGGCGTGTACTCTTCTTACGGCCCCACTGCCGGTATCAGTCAGATCTTGATCGGCTTCAGCCTTGATGATGGAAGGCATTTGATAAGGAAGAGGCAAGCTGATAGCGAATCGTTTTGGATCGACCAGCTTTACGGAATCTCCTCCAACGGCGGCGAAAATGAAGTCTTCACCGTCGTACTGGCAATTCACGCTCGACAAATAGTAGCCGTTTTGTTCTTGAGAGGAATTTGTGTGCTTGTATGCGCTCGGCTTGGGAACCGGCACATAGGTTTGCGTTCCGCCCTCAAGGCTGCCCAGCGTCAGGCGAAGTGAGTTTGGTACATAAGACGACTTTCCGGTCATCCGGATTTGGTTCTGGGTATAGGCGGCCTCGGCGCTCTGATACGGCGTCACATTGTTGCCGTCAAGATCTTTGGCATTGCCACCATTTTGAATGGCCGTCTCGATGACGTCTACGAGTTTGTCCTTTGCTGTTTTGAGATTTTGCAGATCGCGCTTTGCAAGCGCTTTCATGGTCTGATTGCCGAGGGCGTCGGCAATGATCAGATCAAGACGAATGGTTCCCATTAAGGTATCTATGCCGTTGACAGGCATGAAATAGTTGTCACCGGCTATGGTGTCTTTCCCTACGGGTGCCGCATCAGACAGTGAAACATATCCGAAATTCTGATCGTTGATCACGATGCGTGAGATGTCCTTGGCTGCTGCCAGTGCCGCTGCTTCGATGGCAGTCCGTTGCTCTTGATTGCTGCCGATCAGTCGCGTATATCCAAGAGCAAATAGCAGAATGGCAATTAAAATTGCGGCCAGGATCGAACCAATCAAGGCAAGCATATTGCCCCTTTGAGTTCGCCCTCTGAAGGCATATCTTGAAGATGTTCTAAGTGATGCCCGGTTGTTCTTCAGCATACTCAGTTACCTGTTAAAGTCGCTGCCCCAAACATAGAGCTTCCGTGATGCCACTGCAATGATGGCTGTTTAGCAAGCGCGCGAGAGAATCGCAAAAGCGAACCTACTATATAGTTGGTAATTCGGAGCCTCTTAACGTGTTCAGTCGATCGGTTTCTCTTCTCGCATCCCCCTTAAGGGGGATAAAAATAAGAAACCTTTAATCCCTACAATCACTTTACTCTTGGTTTCCCGGCAAGTCAACTGAATTTTTGCTTGTCTGAGAAGCGTGAAAAGCTAGGCCGAGACTGATTCGGATGTGTTGGAGAAAGAAACATTTTAGCCTGCTTATTTGGTGCACTTTTCACGGTGACTAGCTGAGACTCATGCAGATGCTTTTCAACCGATGTACATTGGCTTTTCGTGCCAACAAGGATGCCGCTGACGTGCCGCTGCTCGAGCGCTCAAATGAAATACCGCTACATTCTTCCCGCGCTCATGTCGGGCAAGGCCGGCCCATGCTGGCAAAGTCATCTCAATGGGCGCTGGCGTTGATTTCCGTTCTTGCGCTTTTTATAGGATCGTACTGCGTATTTAGAGTTTGCCAATTGATACTTGATGTTGGGGGCAACAACCTTTCCAACGATTATGTTTCTTTCGTGCGCCTCGTAGATCTTGTTCTTTCCGGAACCTACGACTGGCGAAACTACCTTGCAGACAGTTTTGTCGGACAGCACTTCCTTGCTGTTCCCATTCTCTTTCATATTTTGGTTGCCCGTCTGTTTGAATGGAATGCGCGTGCGGAGCTGCTTGTCGGTGTGGGCATCAATATGGTGCGGGCCGTTCTCATAACGGCAATGATAGTTGCCAGTCTCAAGAGAAGATACTGGGCGCTGACGTTGGGCGTAGTTCTGACCTTGGTTTTTTCGCTGTCGCAAGCGAGCATTCACTTATTTGGACAGGCGTGTTTTCCAGTGGCGCTTACTGTGCTGGGCTTCGTCATCGGCTTGAGCGGGCTGGCCCTTATAGAAAAAAGACCGCTTGCAATCGTGACTATGCTCGCCGGCGGATGCATTGCCGGAGCCTCAATGGGAAACGTCGCTCCCTGTTGGGCCGCGCTCCTCATCGCTCTCATCGTGCTCGGATATCGTCATCCGTTGCATTATTTGAGCTGGCTGATTGGAGCAGCAATTTCAGTGGCGCCTTATGCGCTCTTTCTCGCTTCTCGTTTGCAGCTCAATCCAGGACAGAAGTCAGTCAATCCAATTTTCTTCCTTGATGTGCTTGGCCGGCCATTTGCTAATTCAATCGGATTCAGCTGCGGACGCTTGTACCAGGCTGAGTTGGCTGGAGCTCTGGGTCTGGCCGGACTGCTGTTGGGCGTTGTCGGATGCTGCCTTTTGAGACGCTGGCACTTATCTGCGAAGGCATCTCTTGTTTTATGTGCCTACGGACTTCTCACTTGCCTGATGCTCAGCATTGTCAGATCGCTTGTGGCGCCCTGGTATACGGCTTTTGCGATCTGTTATTGGCTGGGCGTGTTGGGACTCATATTTGCATTTTTGTTCGCCGCGAATACGGATGAAATTGCGCCGGCGGAACGCGTGGCGAGACCGTCTGTTTCGCCTGTCCCGCTTGCTCCTGGCGGATTGCGGTTGCCCGATCTGCCCGGCACCGCACTAGTCTTGAAAGTGCTATCCCTGCTTTTCTTGGTCGCACTCAGCTACTTCTACATGCGATCGAATCGCACCTGGATTGACAAGCACACCTTCATGTTCAGCCGTGCTCCCGTGTCGGAATCGGCATTACGGCACTTCCGTACGGGACCGACCTACATGGAGGGCTATCTCTTCCAGTGGGGTGACGGACATCCGGCCAACATGCATGTCCTGGCGCGACCGCTGGAAAGGCAGCATTTATCAGCTTTTTCCAGTCATCAGGTCTGGCCGCTGCAGGGCGATTTCATTCTTGATGACGTGAGGCTTTTTGAGCATCCAGGAGCTAACGACATTGAATGGTTACAGGGGACCGATCCGGCACGCACGATGCCATGGTCTCATTATGAGCATGGCAACCTCCTTTTGCCCAGTCCTAATGCGATTGAGTGGTCTTTCCAGATACCGGCGCATGCAGTTTCGGCGCAATTCGACACCGCTGTTATGCTCCCCCCTGCGAAAAACTTGCCCGCTCACGACAACATTTATCTGAAGATTTCCCTCAAAGAAAGAGGCGAAACGCAAGCGCCTCCGTTGCAAGCACCGTCGCCGCATAAGCAAGAAGCGAACCGGAGTGCTGTGAGCGATCGACGGGAAAACAGCAGAACAGCCTTTCCTGTTTTTATGAAAAAGGTCACGCAAAGGGGCTCCTGGTTTCCTGTGAGCATACCCCTTTCTCATCTGCGCGGCAGGCAAATCACTCTGCGAATGGCAGCTGTCTCTGAAGATTCACTTGCTTCGCCGGCGTCGACAACCGCGGCTGGGGCAGCGCAAGACGATTCGAAGATCGGCGGTTTGATGAAGAGGTCGGTTTCTAACGCTAAGACGGGTGTCACTTCTCCAAGCAGCGCCAGGTCAGGAGCGGAAGCGCCCTCATCAGATGGCGCCATCATCCTTCGCTATCCCATAATCGACGTTCGACTTGATATGCGTCACGCTCCGCCGGCGCCTGAAAACGCCGATCTCATCCCAGCCAATACCGAAATTTCCAAAAAATTCCCGCTCGCATCTGCAGATCTCTTTCGCTTTCCTTCAATAGCGAACGCGTCGTGGCAAAAGAAAAGCTTCAAAGTCGTGATGCCTGTTGGAGAGAATGCTGAAGAGCGTGGTTATGCCAGGGAATATCCAGCGGTTGCTTACACTCCTGCGACGAAAATCGCATTGCGCGACTATACGCATGTGCGGCTCAGGATGTCCGCTCCGGCAGATGATCGCTTACGAGCGCTGAAAGCAAATATTGCTGTTGATGGAGGCTCGACGTATTTCTCGATTCCTCTCCTGCCTGATGCCAAAGAGCATCAGTACACATTTGATTTGAAGCTGCTCGAGCTCAAGCAAAACGATTCACTGAAAGAGCTTTTGCTTTATCCGGTGGCGACGGATGAATTGAGTAAGAAAGCAGGAATTTTTGTGCGAGACATTGAGCTCATCAAATCGGCGCCATAATCGCTTTTCGCGCTCGAGTTTTTCTTTTCATGTTGCAAACTCAAAGTTTTGACTGCAATCGCCCGCCGGCACAAGCTCGGCTCTTGGCCCGCATTCAGGCCTCACATTCGATTGCGCCGTCCTGTTAATTGAGATGGTTCTCAGAACATTGCTCCCTTACCTTTGATATTCTGGGTGTTGGCGCGGGCTTGTTTTGTTCGGGACTTCAATGTTGTCAAGTGTTATGCATAAGCAGCTCTTCTCGTGGGTTGTGCTTGTTGTCGTAGCCGGATCATCTGTGCCGTTGCCGGCGGCAGCAGCCGCTGTGGAGCCCACGAGCGGCTCAGAACAGAACATCCTGGAAAGAGGACGCACGTCGATTAAAGTGCGGGTATCCTCAAGCAAAACCGAAGGCGTGGTCGGTGTCGAGAAGGAATCGCCGGTCGTCACTCAGTCCAGTGGCGGTTCAGGAGTGGCAGGCGACTCCTTGCCTGCTGCGCTTTCGCCAGAGAACATCGAAGACGCCACGAGCCGATCGATCGAAAAGACTTCGATCCAGCCTGCAGACACTGCTGAAAATAACACCGCCGGCGGCCGAGCAACTCAATTGGACAAGCCGAGCGGAGCCGGCGCACAGCCAATTTCTTCAGTGCGATCGGGCGCGGAAGGGAAGGTGGACAAGGCGCAGATGGCCCAGCCTGCATTTCCTATTGCCGGCAAGCTCAGCCGCACGATACAGACCATTACTGGACTCAATTTGCTGACCGGCATGATTGCCAGTTATACAGCCGGTGCGATTCTGAAAAAGAAATTTGGCGGCAAGGTGCGCGTGAGCATCAAAACGTTCAGCCTCACTGATCTGCTCGCCGGCAAAGTGAAGTCAGTGAGCTGCAAATTGGCAGGGTCCAGCATTCGCGGCGTGCGTTTGGGGGAAGTTCAGGCCGCCACCAAGCAACCAATCTGGCTCGATTTCAGGAACAAGAGGCACATTCAATTGAAGAGCCCGGTGCTTGTCTCGGTTAAAGCGGCGCTCAATCAGAAGGACGTGACTCAGGCCCTGCAAAGTCCGCAAGTGGCGAGCACTTTGCGGGGGCTCAATGTCGACCTGCCTGGTCTGGGCTCCCAGCAATTGCAAGTCCTGAAGCCTAAAGTCGAGTTCGAGAAAGACGTGGTGAAGATCGAGGCCATCCTCGTTACTGAGGGAGCGTCTGAAGCCACGGGCGTCCCGGTTGTGATCTCCGGGCGTCTCAAGCTGAGCAACGACACACTCCTGCTTGAGGACCTCAAGGTTACAGGAGATGGGATTGTGGAGCCGGAAAAATTTGCTGCTTTTGCCGAAAAGCTGCTCAATCCTATCGTCGACTTCAGGAAATTGGATCGTCGCGATCATGCATTCAGGCTTGCGCGGATTGATTTCGGAAGCGAGGGGGTCTCTGGCGAAGGAAGTCTGATATTGGCTCCTCGTGCAGGTGCAAGTCAATTGGCGCAGAATGGGCGGCATAAATAAAGGCCGACATCACTAGAAAGAGAACAAGATGTCCTTCAACTTTCAATCGTTCGTGAAGACGGTGGTATTAAATATGATGCTGCCGGCGTTGTGCATTTTTTTGGCAGCCACGACCGCAGGCTGCACGAAACGAACGGTTCTTACTTCTTATGGCGGGGGCGCTCCTCATTCCGAAGTGAGAGGCGACATTCTGGGCTCGTCCGTTGAAGTGTGGTTCGTCAAGCCTTCTCCATCCGGGCTGGAGCTGGTCTCTGTCAAACGTCGAGCCGGTGGCGCCGATCGATTGAGCCTTGCTGTCAACGAGCTCCTGAGAGGGCCTACACCCGAGGAAGAGCAGGCGGGCCTTGCCTCTGAGATACCTAAAGGCACCATTCTTCTTGCTGTGCGTCCGCTCGACGACGACTATGAAATCGATTTGTCCCGCCGTTTTGCCTCAGGGGGTGGAAGCAGCTCGATGGAAACACGCATCGAACAATTGCGAAGGACGGTTGCCAAAGTCGTCGGGACGAAAAGGGTTTTTCTCAACGTTGAAGGACAACGCTTGCTGACCGCGGCTGGGGAAGGACTCGAAATCAAGCAACCCATTAACCCGATGTAATTTGTCGAGAAGGCGATCGCTCACCGCGCAGAACGCCTTGTTGCGAGCCAGGCTGAGGCAATGAAGCGGCCGCCATGTACATTGGCATTAACAAAAACGCTCTATCAGCGTAACAAACGCCCAATTCTGCTATTATTAAACTTCGCTTGGCGTCTCAGCCTGAGCTTCAGACAGGCGTGCCCGTTCGGATTAGCCGGTCAGCAATCCGACGAGTCAGGAAGCAGTGGTTTGGAAGCTGCAAAATTCGATTCACCAGGCGTCGACAGATTTGGAGCGGAGCAATGAAGGAAGCGATTCATCCCAAGTATTTTGAAGTCACCGCCACTTGCGTGTGCGGCAGTAAGGTCCTCATGGGATCGACCAAACAGCAGATCCGGGTGGAAATCTGCAGCAACTGCCACCCTTTTTATACCGGTCAGCAAAAGATTGTTGACACCGAGGGGCGCGTTGACCGATTTGTCAAGCGCTACAAGCTCGACAAGAGCGGCGCCAAATCGAGCTAACCCTTGTCCCACAGGAGTTGAGAGACTTGGCAACAATCGTTTGCCGGGTCTTTTCGTTTGGTCGACAATCATCCCGGTATTCTTATGTAGGGTGAAAGAGGTACAAAGTGACGCTGTCAAAAGTGAGCGCTAAAGACAGATTGATAGTGGCGCTGGACGTTCCGACGATGGAAGAAGCACTGGCGCTTGTCGACGAGCTTCAAGAGGATGTAGGGGTGTTCAAGGTCGGGCTGGAGCTGTTCTCCAGCTGCGGAGTGGCGCTCCTCACTGAGCTTGCCCGGCGTGGCGTGCCGGTTTTCTTTGACGGCAAGTTTCACGACATACCAAACACAGTTGCTTCGGCGAGCCGAGCGATTGTCTCTCACCAAGTGAAAATGTTCAATGTGCACGCCCAGGGCGGCAGCGCAATGATGAAAGCAGCTTGTGAGGCTGCCCGGAATGCAGCGCCCCATGGTCTCAAACCGATCGTCATTGCAGTAACGGTGTTGACCAGCATCAGCGAGGAGATATTGGAGGGCGAGCTCGGGATGTCCCGTCCGTTGGAAGCTACCGTAGAACGTCTGGCCGTCTTGGCGAAAAGCTCAGGTTTGGATGGTGTGGTGGCGTCAGCCAAAGAGGTGCCGGCAATTAGACGAGCTCTGGGCGATGATTTTGTCATCGTCACCCCCGGCATACGCCCTGAATGGGCGGCAGCGGACGATCAAAAGCGCATAGTGACGCCCGGACAGGCAATGGAGTTAGGCTCCGATTACATCGTCGTGGGCAGGCCAATAACTCGGGCGGCTGACAAGAGGGATGCTGCCCGCAGGATTGTCGAAGAAATGGAAGCTGTGAGATGAAGCTTCGTTCGAGCCTGACGCGATTGGCATTGGCGCTTGTTCTTTTGACTGCCTTTGCCTCCAATGCCGCATTATTGGCTGCGGAAGAGCGCCCGGTAAACTTCATTTTTCTGGTTGATGTTTCCGGAAGCATGGTTTTGAAATCGACGATGGTAAAGGCTGCCGACGGCAGCGAAATAACTCTATTTGAAGCTTTGCGCAATGCGCTCAAACAAATGGTGAGCGACCCTCGCTTGATCAATCCCGCAAGCCGAGTGGCTTTTATCACTTTCGGCACTCAGGTCAGCGAAAAATCCGATTGGCCTGAGAAATTGCAGCAAGAAGAACATCGCAAAGAGCTCATTGAGAAGATCTCCAACCCGGCCACTCTTTCGGCAGATAAGCACGGCGACACCATTTGTTTGA
>DATNRC010000411.1:0-5404 GCA_036703705.1 Candidatus Obscuribacterales bacterium | reverse complement strand
AGCTCCAGCTCCTGGTGCCAGAGGGCGGCATCAATCGAGACCAGTTTGTGGAAATGAGTTTGGTCGAATGATTCGGCGCCCCTCCAGTCCAGGTCGTCGAACTGGGGCAGCCAGCCAAGATCGGACTCGCGGGCCTTGGCTCGACCATGCACGCGCTCAAAAATCCACTTGATGACGCGCATGTTTTCACCGAACCCCGGCCACAAGAAGCCGCCATTGGCATCGCGCAAGAACCAATTGACGCAAAAGATCTTCGGCGGGTGCTGAACGGCGCGGCCCATCTCCAGCCAATGATCGAAATAATCGCCCATGTGATAGCCGCAGAACGGCAACATCGCCATCGGATCGCGGCGCACTTGCCCGACTTTGCCTTCGGCAGCGGCAGTCGTTTCCGATCCCATGGTGGCAGCCATGTAAACGCCGCAATTCCATGAGAAAGCTTCACAGACGAGCGGAACCGTGCTGCAGCGCCTGCCACCAAATATGAAGGCACTAATGGGAACGCCCTCAGGATCATCCCACTTCTCATCCAGAGACGGGCATTGCGATGTCGAGACGGTGAAACGAGCGTTGGGATGAGCCGCCGGGCGTCCGCAACCCGGCTCCCATGGCTTACCTTGCCAATCGAGGAGTTTGGCGGGCGGCGTGTCGGTCATGCCCTCCCACCACACGTCACCGTCAGGCGTCAACGCTACGTTCGTGAAAATGCAATTCTCACGCATCGTCTCCATCGCATTGGGATTGGTTTTATACGATGTTCCCGGTGCGACGCCAAAATAGCCGGCTTCCGGATTGATGGCGTAAAAGCGGCCGTCTTTTCCAGGCTTGATCCATGCGATGTCATCACCAATGGTGGTGACCTTCCAACCGGAAAGAGCTTCGGGCGGAATCATCATAGCCAGGTTGGTTTTGCCGCAGGCGCTGGGAAATGCGGCCGCGAAATATGCCTTTTCGCCCTCCGGAGATTCCACGCCCATGATGAGCATGTGCTCAGCCAGCCAGCCCTCTTGTTTACCCATTGCCGAGGCGATTCTCAAGGCAAAACACTTCTTGCCGAGCAGCGCGTTGCCACCATATCCGGAGCCATAGGACCAGATTTCGCGAGTCTCGGGGAAGTGCACGATATATTTGTGCTGGCGATTGCAAGGCCACGCAACATCGGGCTCATCGGGATCAAGCGGCATGCCGACCGAATGCAGGCAAGGGACGAACTCGCCATCTCTGCCGAGGGCATCGATTGCCTGTTTGCCCATCCTTGTCATCGTTCTCATGCTGATGGCGACATATGGAGAATCAGTAATCTCGACGCCGATGTGCGAAATTCGCGATCCGAGCGGTCCCATCGAGAACGGGACTACGTACATTGTTCGGCCGCGCATGCAACCGGTAAAAAGGTCGACAAGCTTGTGCTTCGCCTCGTCCGGCGCCATCCAATTGTTGTTGGGTCCGGCATCTTCCCGATTTGTCGTGCAAACAAAAGTCCGGTCCTCGACTCTTGCAACGTCAGATGGATCGGACCAGGCGAGAAAGCTATTAGGACGTTTGTCCGGATTCAACCGTAAAAGTTTTCCTTGTCCGACCATTTCCGTCGTCAATCGGTCGAACTCTTCTTGCGAGCCATCGCACCAGTAAATTCGGTCGGGCTGGCACATCTGTGCCACCTCGGCAACCCATTCAAGGAGGTTTCTATTTTCCACCTCGTAGCTTAAGTGTGTCTCACGATTGTTTAGTCTCGTAGGCATGGATCAAGCTCCCTTGAGTGGTTGTCAGATGGTGAAGGCGCCAAAGCCCGGGTGACAGCGTCTGACTGGCTTGCAACCCGTTCGAGCCAATGCTCTTGAAACTGGAAATCTTTGTCTAGAAGCGAATATCAAAGATTTCTTTGATACTTTCCTTAAAGAACGCGAGCACATTATCCCACTTAACTTCCTGGGCATTCATCGCTTGAATCTATTCTTAATCGCCGGCGCTAGACAGGCGCGCTGTCAAGAGCTTTGGGCCGCGCGGAGCCGTCGTTTGACTTGAATTACTCTTGCTCCTCTTGCTCGAACAGGCGTCAGATGCCGCAATTCTGAGGCTTTGGTTCCTCCCGCGGTCATGGCCATTGAGATCGCCAGCCGATCATCGCCCTGGCTTGTGCTTTGGACGTCTCGCCTCAATGCTGTTTTTTGGCTTGATTTACTCTTGCTCGAACATGCGTCCGATGCCGCTCAGAAGCCCTGTGTCTTGTTCGACACCGCCGGGCGTGGAAGCAGTCTTGAGGATGCTGTTGGCCAGGCGCGAAAACGGCAAACTTTGCAGCCAAACCGTTCCTGTCCCCGTGAGAGTGGCAAGGAAAAGCCCTTCTCCGCCGAAGATCATCGATTTGAGGTTGCCGGCGCGCTGGATGTTGAAGTCGATGCCAGGCGTGAAGGCAACGATGCATCCGGTGTCGACCCGCAATGTCTGACCTCTCAGCTCGCGCTTGATGATTGTCCCGCAGGCATGCACGAATGCCAGTCCGTCGCCGCTCAAACGCTGGAGAATGAATCCTTCGCCGCCAAAAAATCCGGCGCCCAATTTCTGGGTGAATGCGATATCGAGTTTGGTGCCAAACGCGGCGCACAAAAATCCGTCGCGTTCGCACAAAACCTGACCGCCTAGCTCTGCCAGATTGAGGGGAATGATTTTGCCGGGGTATGGCGCCGAAAATGCTACGCGCTGTTTGCCCCTGCCGCGATTGGTGAAGTGGGTGATCATCAATGATTCACCGGCGAGCATTCTTTTGCCGGTGCCGAAAATCTTTGAGAGCATGCCCTGATCGGCATCCGTTCCGTCGCCCATCTTGGCTTCGAAGGCAATGCCTTCGTCCATGTAATTCATGGCGCCGGCTTCCGCGATTACCGTTTCGCCAGGGTCCAACTCAATCTCGACACACTGCATATCGTCGCCGAGAATGTCATAATCGATTTCATGCGCCCTCATAGTGCCCATCGTTTTGTCCTCTTGAAATTGAATGACAAGGGAAGCCGCTGCAAATGACGGCAAAGTTTACCACCAAACAAGAACAACTGCCGCATGTCCGATCGGCAGACTAAACATAATCTGAACGCTCGAGACAAACCCGCGCTGTGCAAGACACGACCGAGTAAATTTTGCGATTTACCGCTGCGGAAGTGGGCAAACCCGCCTGTGTAAACACGCCCGAGTAGATTCCGGGCAATTCATCTGTCAATTCGATTTGCCCAAACATTCAAGGATGAAAGGAATTGCCGTTTACAGTATTTCCGCTGCGAAAGTGAACAAACCCGGGCTGTGTAACGTGACCGCATAAATTTCGTTATTTCCCGCTACTGAAGTGGGAAAGATACTTGTAGTAAATGCCGCTTATGACTACGATTGTAGTCTCCAGAACTTCGCAAACGGTTTTAACTGGCGTCTTGTAAACACACCGGCTTCCCTCCAAGGAGCTTAATCTAATGCAAAGTGTGAAACAACCAACAATGGCGCAAGGCCGACATGCGCTCGAAATTAGACCGATCGGCGACGAGCATCGGGATTGGCTCAAGTCCAAAGTTCAGGAAATCTGGAACGGCCGTTTTGTTGTCAGCCGCGGTGTTGCCTACGAGCCAGCAAATTTGCCGGGATTTATCGCTTTCAAGGATGATTCGCCGGTGGGCGTCGCCACCTATTACATCAAGGAAGACGAGTGCGAGCTTGTCACTCTTGACGCGCTTTCCCAGTGGCAGGGTGTCGGTACGGCATTGATTGAGGCGGTTGAAGAAGAGGCTCGCAAGCAGGCATGCAGCCGCATGTGGATGATCACGACCAACGACAACATCGATGGACTGCGCTTTTATCAACGGCGAGGATATGTAATTTGCAACGTTTATCCAAATGCGATCGATCAGAGCAGAAAACTCAAGCCAACAATACCTCTTGTCGGCAATTACGGCATCGACATACGCGATGAAATCGAGCTCGAGAAGTTTTTGTATTGCTGGGTGGGCTGGTAAACCGTAGTCACATTGTCAATCATCGACATCCATACGCATCTTCATCCTCCGCGTTTGTTCAGAGCCATTCGCAGGTGGTTTGCCGAGCACAGCGACTGGAATTTATCGCACCCGACAGAGCCGGAGGCAGTGGCTCGGTCGCTGCGAGATTTTGGCGTGGAACGATTCGTGTTTTGCAGCTATGCGCACAAGGCGGGCATGGCGAGGGAAATCAATCAATGGCTGAGCGAGACGTCACGCAAATTAGACCGGTACGGGCTGCCGCTGGCAACAGTTCATGTCGACGACCCGGATGCCGCTCAATATTATGAGGAAGCGTTGAACGACGGTTGCGTTGGGCTGAAAATTCACGAAGATGTGCAGAAGTTTGCCATCGATGATGCGCGGCTGGAGCCGATTCATGCATTGACTGCTAAGAGCGCCGGCTTTGTGCTCGTGCATGTGGGTCCTATTCCCTGGCAGGACGACACGGCAAATGGTCCCGCGCGTGTCGGCGCGGTGCTCGAGAAGCATCCCGGATTGACCGTCGTCGTGGCGCATATGGGTGTGCCGGAAACGGACAAATATCTGGAGTTGACCCGCGAGCATCCCAATCTCTACCTGGATACGACGATGGCTTTCACGCATCGACTGACCATGCGTTGCCAGGCGACTTCCGAGACATTCGATGCCTACCAGCATAATATAGTCTTTGGCAGCGATCACCCCAATTTGCCTCATCATTACAGCCAGGAAGTGGAGGAGGCCGCAGCCAGATGCTCGTCGCAAGAGATAAAACGAATGGTGTTCAGCGAAAACGCTCGCCAGCTTTTGTCCGGGCACCTCTAAGGGCGCCGCTTACATTTTCCTTTTTAATGGGTTGATTGCAGAGGCAGACGCCAATATTCTCGGCACGGGATGTTTGTGCTTCCTTGGATGGCAGACCCTGCCTGCCTGGCTGGCTGCGCCCCTTCCTCTTCTGGCGGAGGGGGAAGCACGACATAGAGTCCAGTGTGCCTAGATGGTCACCAACCAGTGCCAATCCACAATCCTTCCGGTTTGCCTGCCGGCGGTTCAATCCCTGCCGGTTGCGGGTATATTCTAGGCACGAGGATTGGAGGTGTCTTTATGGGCGGCGAGAGAAACCCTCAAAACGATCCTAGCCGGGTTGAACCCATGGCTAAATCGATAGAAGCATATACCCGTGGGGACAAAGTCAATGAGGCGGGCATAGACGCGCTTCTGCGCAATAATCGGATTTCGTCCGACGCTGAGCTGCTCAATCAGCTTGCAGACAGCCTGGAGCAGAAAAAAGTGCTACCCAAGCTCGCTCTTCATTTCGGCGAAAGAGTCGGCGATCAGCTTATGGGCCCCAACGGGCAAATGGACCGCACGAAGATGGAGCAGTTTGCCGACCAGACCTCGCCGAT
>DATNRC010000410.1:0-4916 GCA_036703705.1 Candidatus Obscuribacterales bacterium | reverse complement strand
GCGGCGGTGCAATGGAGGGTGCGGGCAGCGCTTCGCCCGGGCGCACATTAAATGGGCGATTGAGGAAGTTAAGCACTGCCGATGATGCCATGCCTTGAGCCGGAGCCAGGGGCGGCATCTGTGCTTTGGCCTTAAGAGCTGCCAGCTCTTTCAGCTTCTCAGCTGCAGTGGCATTTTTCGGATCTTCCTTGAGCACGGCCATATAGGCATCATGCGCCTGGTTGAAGAGCCCAAGCCGCTTTGCCAGATCGCCTTCGTACAACCTTATTTTTGTATCGGTGGGCGCCAGACCGGCTGCCTCCACAATTTTGGAATGTGCTTCTCTCAGCGCACCGCTTGTTTCGAGCGTCTGGGCTGCAAGATAAGACTTGTGCGCTTCCTGGCGGGCAAGAGCAAGTTTGAAACTTTGTCTGGCTGCAGGCAAATTCGGGTTTTCCGGATCGAGCCGCACAACCTGTTTGTACTCGTTTTGTGCCGACTTCAAATCACCGGACAACTGATAGGCGCGTGCCAGGCCGAGGTGAGAATTGGCGTCTCTGGGGTTCTTGGACACCTGATGTTGCCATAGGTCTATGAGCGTGCGCGACGCAATCTTGTCCTCAGGGTTGAGAATCAAGGCCCTACTGAGATCTGCTGACGCACCGACGATGTCGTTGGCGGAATATCGCAGTATGCCAAGTTGTCTCAAGGCGACAGGGCTATTGGGCTCGATCTCGAGTGCTTTTTGATACTCAACTTTTGCCCACTCTTTCTTGCCATCCTTTAGCAGACCATTGCCAATACCAATATGCGCTGCCGCGGATGGCTTGATTTTATTTGCTGCTCTAAATTCCACCATCGCTTCGCTTTGGCGGCCCTGTTGAGCGAGGCTCTCACCAATCTGCATTCGCTCCTGCGCATTGCCCGGATCGATGCCCTCTTTCTTCAGGGCATCGCTGAGAAGCTGCGATGCTGCCGTGTTTTGCGGTTCGACAAGCAGTGCTTCCCGGGCCAGACGTGCCGCGTTGTCGGACTCCTTGGCGTTGGCGTATGTTTTGCCGTGCTCGACAAGAGTGCTCACGATGTCGTTGCGCAATGGCTGATCTTTAGGGTAAGACTTCAGGTAATTGCGTATTACTTCATGGGCGTCGCTCAGCTTTCCTTCATTGATGAGCTGATTGAGTTGTTGCTTTGCTCTTGCGCCTACCGAAGGCGAGACGGGAGCTGTTGAATTAACATGGGGCAGCGACGGGAGCCCGAATCCCGGTCTATACGATCCGGCCGAGTCTATAGGCGGAACGGTCATGGACGCCGGTCCGGGAATTATGCTCGGAGTCACAGGTGGTGGCGGCGGTATCAGACCGTATTTGGAAGGCTTTGACGTTGACGCCGGCGGCGTGAAGTTTGTGGGCGGCGAAAAGGAAAGTGGCGCCATTGATGAGTAAGCAGTACCAATTGCTGAGCCTGTCCCCGGATCGATTGCTGCATACGGCGAAGCTTCTCTCATCTCGCTGTCGAATCTTCGCCTTATGCGGCTTGCAGGCACATAGACTTGCTTTGCATGCGCGAAGTCTGCTGCTCGAGCGTCAGTGACGGAAAGAATGGCAACAGTTTCCGCAAGCCCCAGGCATGCTGGAACGATGGCTAGCGAAAAGAAGAGCACTGACTTTGGAGTGGGCTTTCTCAAAATGTCTATCTCAGCAAACTGTAAGTGGGCCTCTCAGGACCACTTGCAAAAATGGGATGTTCAGAATCGGCTACGCCGAGAATATTCTAGTGACAAATTACTAACATTCAAAGAGGGAAATTACGTGGTTAATGTGCATCGCGTGCCCGTGTTTCGAACTGTTCAGTCTTCATGAGGGAAATTACGTACCAGGTTCGGCAACTGGGATGGCTGCCAGACGTTGGAAGCTTGCAGCTTCGACCGCCGGGCCGGATTTGTCAGATATTTGGCAGTTTTTCTGACAGCAGTGGCTGCCGGTGACAGGAGATGCCTGCTGCACAAGGCGTTAGGCCGGATTTGTCAGATATTCGGCAGTTTTTCTGACAATATCGGCCGCGATAAATATTGAGTGCTTTGGGAAACTTTAGAATCCAGCGTGAAATTTGCGCGGGGATAAAAGCTCAGGAGCGCTGCGATTCGGTGATTTTGAGCGGTGCCGTTCAAAATTAGCTTTCTCCAAGCTTCGAAAAAGCCCAACATAAGTAGATAGAGATAACATACACTTGATAAGTTGTGGAGGCCTCAGCGGGACGAGGCACGGAGCCCCGGGAAGCAGCTTTGAAGTTGCTTCATGTCTGGGCCTTCTGTCAACGGGAGAATTTCTTCAAAATTGCCGCTGAGCCTAAGTTCCAGACCTGTTGCCGAAAGCAAGGAATAAAGACATGGTAGCTGTAGTGAAAGACCAGGACGTGGGTTTGATGGATCGGGTCAATCACCTGGTCAGGCAGGCACGTCTTGCCGCGGCCGTATTTACGCAGTACTCGCAAGAAGACGTGGACAGAATTGTGAAGGCAATGACGGTTGCCGCCATTGAAAATGTGGAGAAACTGGCCCGGGCGGCTTGCGAAGAGACGCGCATGGGCTTGTTCGAGGACAAAATCCTCAAGAATTTTGTTGCTTCGGAGTTTCACTATCACCAGATAAAGGACAAAAGGACGGTTGGGGTCATCCGCGAATTCCCGGAAGACAACATGGTCGAAATCGCTGAGCCAGTGGGGGTAATCCTGGCTCTATCGCCGGTGACCAATCCCACCTCGACAGTGATTTTCAAGAGCATTGCTGCAGCAAAAACGCGCAATTCAATTATTTTCAGCCCACACCTCATGGCGGCTGATTGCAGTAATTTGAGCGCCAAGATTGTATATGAGGCGGCGCTCGAAGCCGGCGCACCAAAAGGTTTCATTGGCTGGGTGGAGAAGTCATCGCGCCTCAGGCGTGAGACCGAGCTGATGATGGTGCATCCCGAGGTCGATCTTATTTTTGCCACGGGCGGCACTCAAATGGTGAAGGCCGCCTGCAGCTCCGGAAAACCGGTTTTAGGAGTCGGCTCCGGTAACACGCCTGTTTATGTGCATAAGTCAGCCAACGTAAAGATGGCGGCCATGGACATCATAATCAGCAAGACATTCGACAATGGAACAGAATGCCCTTCCGAGCAAACTCTGGTTATCGACCGCGAAATTGCTGAGCCCCTTTTGGAGCAATTCAGGGCTTACGGTTGCTATGTGTGCACGCCTGAGGAAGTGGAGCGACTTCAGGAAGTGGTCATAGACCAGCGCACAGGCGGCATGAATTACCGCCTTGTCGGGCAACCTGCAGTCCTGATTGCAGACAAAGCAGGAATTGACGTTCCAAAAGAGACGAAAATCCTCCTTTGCCCCCTGGTCGGTGAACTGAGAACTCATAAGCTAGCGGTTGAGAAACTGATGCCTGTGCTCGGCTATGTGATTGCCGATTCGGTGGAGGAAGGCATCAATCGTGCTCTCGATGTCAATTATGCCGGCGGCACAGGGCACACGGCAGGGGTATTCTCAGACGATGATTCGGTGATCGAGCAGTTTGCCACGGCCATTAACACCGGGCGGATAATCGTCAATTCGCCTACCTCAATCGGCGGCCTCGGCGGTGTTTACAACAATCTCAACACAACCCTCAGCTTTGGTTGCGGCACGGGCGGCGGCAACATCACAACCGACAACGTGGGCATCAAAAATCTGCTCAATTACAAACGGGTTCCTCGCCGCAAGAATTTCACACTTTCCTTCCAAACGACGAAGAATATCTACATCAATCCGGGCTCAATCGATCATCTCAGAGGACTGAAGACCAAGCGTGCTTTTGTCGTTACGTCGCCTTCGGCGGCTCGCCGCGGTCACTTGTCGCTTGTCCTGGAGCGACTGCCTCAAGACTGCCGTGTCGATGTTTTCAGCGATGTGGGCGTCGAGCCTGAATGGTCGATTATCGAAAAGGCAATAGTGGCCATGAACCGCAGTCAGCCCGACACGGTCATTGCCCTGGGAGGCGGCTCCGTCCTGGATGCAGCAAAAGTAATGCGTTTGTTTTACGAGTATCCGGATCTGAAGCTGAAAGAGGTGGCATTCAATTTTCTGGACTTCCGCCACAGAATGGCTGAGTTTCCACAAGAAATCAAAACGCAATTGGTTGCCATTCCCACAACATCAGGCACGGGATCGGAAGTGACACCATTTGCCGTTTTGAAAGACTCAAAATCGCAACGTAAGCTCTCTCTTGTCGATGAGTCCTTGCTGCCGAGCGTTGCCATTATTGATGCCAATCTGACGAAGAGCTTGCCGAAGGACATCACTGTCGATACCGCATTTGATGCCCTGACCCATGCGCTGGAAGCGCTCGTGTCAACAGTTTCCACAGACTATACCGATGGACTGGCTCTGGAGGCGATGCGGCTCATTTTCGAGTCGCTGCCCGAGGTTCTGAAAAATCCAAACAATGTGGTCTGGCGTCACAAATTGCATAATGCTTCCTGCCTGGCTGGCATGGCCATAGGCAATGCTTCTGTGGGCGTCAATCACGCTCTTGCGCATTCACTGGGCGGCCATTTCGATGTTCCGCACGGCAGAGCAAACGGAGTCTTCCTCATCTCGACCTTGGAATACAACTCTAAAGTACCGAACAAATTCATGGTTCAATCCGGCTATCCTCTGTGGGTAGCTGACGAGAAATATGCGCGCGCTGCTCAGTTTCTTGGACTGGGCAAGGAAGGCGGCGAAATTGAAAACTCGAAAGAAGCGCTCAATACGGCCTTGAGGCGCGCTGTTTACGATCTTGCCGTTTCTTGCGGGCAGCCGCTTTCCATCTCCGAGCTGGGGATATCGCAGGAAGAATTTTTCCGGACCCTTCCCGATCTGGTGCGCGGTGCCTTCGAAGACATGGCCGTAAGGACGAATCCTTG
>DATNRC010000409.1:0-4891 GCA_036703705.1 Candidatus Obscuribacterales bacterium | reverse complement strand
CCCATCAGCTCGGCGCGGAGAGATTTTCTCTCAGTTTTTCTCTCCCGCCCCATCAGCTCGGCGCGGAGAGATTTTCTCTCAGTTTTTCTCTCTCGCCGCACTGAAACACCAAGTCGGTGCTGAGCGCTACCCTTATCGCTTGTCAATGTCGTACCAGTCCTGATTGCTCCGTTTCTCGATGAACTCCGAATCCTCAGAATCCAGGCTCGCACCCCTGCTGCTGTATGCACGCCGCCTAACTTTCAAAGACTGCCCAATGTTCTGCGGCATTTGAATCGGCTTCAGAAATGGCCTCCGCGACTCGAAGCTGTTTTTGCTAGCACTGCGTTGCTTCGAAGCCTCGGTTATCGGGTTGCCCTGAGTTTTGTGTTCAGCCTCGGACGATTGGTCTAATATTGATTTGCTGCCCTCACCACGAACTGGTCGGTTTCCGCTCAGCGGAGTCTTCATTTCTTGTTTATCAATGGACCGATAGTTGGCGTTCGGTACTTCCGGCTTCCCAATCTCAATCTTAGGACGAGCCACCAAAATCAGCGTGACTACTGCCGCCAATAGAATGAGTCCAAGAAGTACCAGCGGCGAGGGATTGATTCCCTTTTTCGGATTTCTTACTTCCTCTTTTTTTGAAGTCTTCTTGCCCTTCGCGCTCTCAAGCTCAGCATGAGAAAATGCGCGTCCCTGAGATGTGATGGTGGTCGCAGGAAACACCGCTAGCAGGGTAGTCTTGAGATCAGCGACTGTCTGGAAGCGCTGATTCGGATCTTTCTCCAGACAACGCAATATTGCTCTTTCGACCAAATCATGAATTTGCAAGCCTGGCGCCACGACCGAAAAGGGTGGAGGACGATCATTTATCTGCATACCGATCGTCTCCATAAATGATCGCCCTTGAAAGGGGACGCGCCCTGTCAAGGTCTCATACATAACGACTCCCAATGAGTAGATATCAGAACGCACATCCACTTCCTGAGCACTGCACTGCTCAGGACTCATATAGAAGGCGCTTCCCCAGATTTCGCCCGCTTGCGTCAATCGTTCATTGCTCTCCCCCAGCTTGGCGAGTCCGAAATCGACAACCTTCACAATATCGGCGCCTTTGTCATCCTTCTGAAGCAAGATGTTTCCAGGCTTCAAATCGCGATGAATAATGCCGCGCTTGTGGGCGTGATTAAGTGCGTCGGCAATTTGCATAAATATATGCTGGGCGCGCTCCAATTTCAGATTTCCATATTTTCGAAGCACATCTTGCAAAGTCGGACCGGACAAAAGGTCCATAACCAGGTAAAGCTGTCCCTGGCTGCTGGTGCCTGAATCGAAGACCGTAACAATGTTGGGATGATTAAGCTTTCCGAGAAGCGAAACCTCACGCATAAATCTTTGCACGAGGACGGGATCTGTCGAAAGCCCCATTTGCAAAGTTTTGACCGCTACTTCGCGCCCCATCGCCACTTGCAGCGCACGATACACGACGCTCATGCCGCCCTTTCCAATGCGTTCCAGAATCTGGTACTTCTGGTCAATTACAGTGCCGATCAGCGGATCGACGGCATGTTTGACCATGTCCGCCACCGACAAGCAATCGGAGGGCTTGTATGGCGCCCCGGCGCCCGCAGCAACAAAAACGGTATCGCGTTCAGAGTCGTCCAGATATTCGTCTGCAGGCACGATTTAAGCGAAATCCAAGGCGTGGGGCCAATCTTGTTCCCCAAAACAGGTCGCCGTAATCGTATAACAGCTTGAGCTCCACTCTTTTACCCGTCGCAGTGAAGGCTCATTCACCGGCTCTAGTGAAGCAAGTATTCAATATTTTTCGGAAACTGACTTTGCTTGCGTAAACAACAGCAGATAGTCTTTGCCACCAGCCTTAGAGTCAGTACCGCTCATATTGAAACCACCGAAAGGATGCACGCCGACAAGTGCTCCTGTGCACTTGCGGTTCAGATACAGGTTGCCGACGTGAAATTCCTTGCGGGCCTGCTCTATATTCTTGCGATTGTGCGAGTAAACAGCGCCAGTGAGGCCAAACTCCGTGTTGTTTGCGATATTTAGCGCATCGTTCCAATCCTTCGCTTTTATCACGGCCAAGACCGGTCCAAAAATCTCCTCCTGAGCAATTCTTGCATTAGGGCTGACGTCGGAAATTACTGTTGGTTGAATAAAGAAGCCACCGCCATTGTTGACTGCTTTGCCGCCCGTGATGATTTTGCCTTCTCCTTTGCCCACCTCGATGTATTGCAATATGGATTCATAAGCGGACTTGGAGCTGACCGGACCTATGAAGTTCTTGTGCTCTTCGGGGGTGCCCATTGTCAGTTTTTCAGTGCGCTCTTTGATCTTTTGCACCATCTGGTCGTAAACATCCTGGTGCACAATCACTCTTGAGCATGCCGAGCACTTCTGTCCCTGAAATCCAAATGCGCTCGCGACCACGCCATCTGCGGCCTGGTCTAAGTCACTGTCGCTGTCGACAATAATCGAGTCCTTGCCGCCCATCTCTGCAATGACCCGTTTAATCCACAATTGGCCATCGCGAGCCTTCGCTGCCAGCTCGTTGATTCTCAGACCAATTTCTTTCGAGCCGGTAAAAGCTATAAAGCGCGTTTTGGGATGTGTTATCAGGTAATCACCCACAGTTGAGCCGGGACCAGGCAAGAAGTTGAGCACTCCGTCGGGAAGACCCGCTTCCTCCAGCACTTCAACAAACTGATATGCAATGGCAGGGGTTTCGCTCGACGGCTTAAGCACTACCGTGTTGCCGCTAACAATGGCTGCAGTGGTCATGCCAACCAGAATCGCAAGCGGAAAGTTCCAGGGCGGAATCACGACCCCAACGCCAAGCGGAATATAGAAGAGCTCGTTTTCTTCCCCTTGCACTGCAACGAGTGGCTGGGGCTGCGATAGCCTGATCATTTCGCGACCGTAGAATTCACAAAAGTCGATAGCCTCGGCCACGTCCGCGTCGGCTTCAGCCCAATTCTTGCCAATTTCCAGAATGAGCCAGGCAGATAAGTCAAACTTTTTTCGTCGCAATATGGCTGCAGACTTGAACAAATAGCGCGCACGGTCGTGCGGTGGAACATTTTGCCAATCGCGGAAAGCAGAAAGCGCAGCCTGCATTGCCTGTTCAGCCTGCTCTATCGAGGCCTTTGCAAAACGGCCAATTACTTGTTTTGGATCGCTGGGGTTGGTGCTTATGAGATAATCATCGGCTTTGCCTTCTATCTTCTTTCCGCCAATGACTAGTGGATACGTTTTTCCAAGTTGTTTTTTGACGCGCTCGATTGCTTCAGACATTAACTTCTGGTTGTGAGCGTCAGAAAAATCGGTTAGCGGCTCATTGCGGA
This sequence comes from Candidatus Obscuribacterales bacterium, assembly GCA_036703705.1. Lineage (GTDB taxonomy): Bacteria > Cyanobacteriota > Vampirovibrionia > Obscuribacterales > Obscuribacteraceae > DATNRC01. The sequence continues at coordinate 1,547 of DATNRC010000409.1, read as the reverse complement.
ACTCAGTTAGCATCTACCTGTATCCCCTTTATCAATGCCTTTTCTCGGCGGATGTGTTAAGACAAAGGGTTCATGATAACCGATACTCAAACAAGGTTGGACGAGCTCGTGACTTGGCTCCAGGACCCTGTCTTGGCGCCCTTCTCTGGAAAGCGCTGCGAGAATCTCCATTGCCGGGCGCGTTCAGACGCTGAACATGCGCATCTTGCCTTGCCATGGCAGTTACAAAAATATACTTTAGGAAGTCGTGGCACTCGAGTGCTCAGGCTCAGTTTGTTGACAAGTCGGTTTTTGCAAGGGAAAGGCGCGAACAGCAGCATATATAACAGCCCCCGCGCGCACATCCAAGAATACGCCAAAGCGACATTCTGAGCCGTTCTTAGACTTGTCTGCTATCCTTTTAGATTGAAAGGGCAAACCTGAGCGAAAAGCATGCTCGTGTCAGGAGGCGGCAATGAAGCAATACCTGGAATTAGTGAAGACAGTTTTAGAAAACGGCGAGCAGCGCACCGATCGCACAGGCACTGGAACCATCTCTCTTTTCGGCACCCAGACCAAATACGATCTGAGAAACGGCTTTCCTCTTCTGACTACGAAAAAGGTAAATTTTGCGGCAGTGGTTCGAGAGTTGCTCTGGTTTCTAAGAGGCTCCACCAATATCAATGACGATTTGACTCAGCACACTTCGATTTGGGACGCCTGGGCGGATGAAAACGGTGAGCTTGGGCCGATTTATGGCTATCAATGGCGAAATTGGCCTGCTTTTGAAATGGACGAAAAAAGTGGGCAATACAGAAAGCATCACATCGATCAGATTCAACGGGCAATAGACCTGATTAAAAACAATCCTGATTCTCGCCGGATCATCGTCTCCGCGTGGAACGTGGCTGATCTCGATAAAATGGCTCTACCACCGTGCCATCTGTTGTTTCAGTTCTACGTTATTAACGGTCGCCTCGATTGTCAGCTCTATCAGCGTTCTGCAGATTTAGCGGTGGGCGTTCCATTCAATATCGCCAGCTATTCATTGTTAATGATGATGATGGCGAGAGAAGGTGGACTGACGCCTGGGATTTTTACACATACAATTGGTGATGCGCATGTCTACATGAACCATTTGGACGGCTTGCGAGTTCAGCTCGCGCGCGAACCGGGGCCATTGCCCCACGTAAGAATTGCCGACAAGAGTATATTTGATTTGACATTCGACGACTTTGAATTGAGAGATTATGTGCATCAGGGATTCATCAAATTCCCCGTCGCCGTCTGAGTGGTCACGTCATGCAACCTGAGTTTGATCTAGTAGTCGCCTGCGATCTGAGGGGCGGCATCGGCAAAGATAATCAGCTTCCCTGGCGGCTGCCTGGGGATATGAAAAGATTTCGTGAGGTGACAACAAACACCGATCGGGGCGACGCGACAAATGCCATCATTGTCGGCCGCAAGACATGGGAGTCTATACCCGAGAAGAACAGGCCGCTTCCCGACCGCATCAATGTCGTCCTGACAAGACAGAAGGATTATTCAGTTGGTCCGTCGGTGCTTAC
>DATNRC010000408.1:0-5902 GCA_036703705.1 Candidatus Obscuribacterales bacterium | reverse complement strand
CACTGGTGGTGCGCGCCAGAGGCATCATGGAAAGAAAATATGGGGCGGAAGACTCTCATCTGAAGCCATATCTTGAAGCCGAGGCAGTAGTTGAGCTTTACACCGGGCACCTGAAGGAATCGCAAAAGTTGTACGAAAAGGCTCTTCAGCTTTCAATCAAACAAGACAAAGGACACCCCCATTTCGGCACGAGAAAGCTGTTGATGAAGCTTGCCGATGTGCATGAGAGACAAGGCAATCTGGCAGAGGCAGAAAAAATGTTGCGCAAGAAACTTCAGCTCGAAGAGATTGCCCATGGAAAAGAGCATCATAAGGTACGCGATGCATTAATCGATCTGGGCAATCTCTTGTTGAAGGAGAAAAAATACAAACCAAGCGAGGAGGCTTTATTGCGCGCCCTGAATATGTTTGAGCAGCAGGGCGACGACGATCCTCGCGTGGAGCTCAAGGTGATGGCGAGCTATGCGGAACTTCTTAGAAAGAGCGGCAGAACCGGGGAGGCGGCGCGGCAAGAGACAAAGGTGAAACATCTGAAAGAGCAACTGGTAAGGGATTTCGGCGCTCTGCCTGAGGAGAAAAAGGAGCTCGAAGGAGAGGTTTTCGATGCCGAATGAACAATGGCGTACTGAGTCGAGCTCAGTCCGGGTTGAGTTTTGCCGCCGTCGGGCATAAACAAACAGGGAAGCAGCTCGCGCGGGTCGCTGGATTATGTTGAAGAAATCTGGTCTCATTGCCAAAACACTGCAGAAATTGCCTGCTGCGCCAGGACTTTCTGAAATCCATCATTTCCTGTCCCTGGCGATGGAACAAAAGGGCAAGCAGGTTGAAATTACATGGCCGACGCCCGATAAACTTGTCGAATTTGCTTTGAACATCCAGTGTCCGGCCCGAGGGGGCGACACGCGCTGGCGCCTTTTCTCCGGGCAGGGAGCGAAGTGGGAGCTGCTGTGGGACTACCAGAGCTGCGATGTGCTCCTGGTCTACAATTTGATCGTCTCGTCTGCCGGAGAGGTTCACCAGAGCGTGCGAGCAGACGGTGCTATCACCGTCTCCGAATCCTACCGGGACGCCTCAAGACGTCGTGACACTTATTACATGCAGGCCGTGCAGCCTTCTGATCTCGAGAAGGCGCGCCTGGCAAGTCTGGGCTTGCAAGACAACTCATGGTCGAAGGCCACGGCGGAGCTGACAGGCGAGTTTGCGCTCGTGCAGCCGACTGCTCTTTATCAGTCCATTTTGCTGTCGAAAATGACCGGTTGCCTGAAAATCGACAGAGGCACGCAGCACGCCAGCATTTATTTCGTGCAGGGCGAGCCGGTTTTTGCAGAATCCAATCAACTCGCAGGTGATGAATGCATCGTCGAGACAGTCAACTGGCGAGACGGAAGATACAATTTTGAGCCGCGAGCAAGAACAGACAAGGCGAACGTTTCAACGCCTCTGGAAACACTTGTGGTCAAAGGCGTACAGCTGGGCGATCATTTGAACTATTTGCGCCACGCCGGAGTGGCGCCTGAGTCCGTGCTCGTGAAAAAGCGCCGAGATTTGACAGATTTTGAGCTTTCAGCCTCGATTGCCGGCGATGCAAAAATAGACAGCGATGCGCTGATATTGTTTTTCAACTCTATTGACGACCGCTCGACCATCAAGCAAATGACCAAGCGTTTGAACATGCCGCGCAGTGTCTGGGCTCCAATAGTTTGCCATCTGGTCGAACGCGACTACGTGAGCTTCAGCAACGATCTGGTTGCGCCCACGACCGATCGCGGTAATTTGCAAGCAAAAGTGATCGATACGTCGCTGATTCACAGCGTCATGATGTCCTTGCGAAGAGCGGAAACAGGCATGTTTACTTATCCGGCCTTCTTGTATTTTCTGGAGCAAGAATATTTTCGCGCCTATCGCTCGGGAAGCCCCCTTTCCGTGATCGTAATGGAGATGCGCGTTGTATTGGATGGCATGGGCTTGCGCAGAGAACCTCTTGATGTGGAAGCGGTTGCTGAAGCCTTCCGCCGCATCAGCAGGTTGAAGCGCAATGTCGATTTGCTGGCCCATTATGAAAACTTTGACTACGCCATGATTTTGCCCAATACTCGCAACCAGGGCGCCAATATTTTCGCTAAGCGCATAATCAAGGCACTGACCAACGGACCTCTTGCGGGAGTGCCTGCCGATCGGCTGTCACTGGCCTTTGGCATTGCCTCGATACCCGACGACTGCACCGATCTTGGACTCCTCCTTTCTGCTGCCGAGAGCGCCAAAGCTTATGCCCTCCGCTCTGCCGCGCCTGTCGTTGCCTATCAAGACACGCTGTAAAACCTGATAACAAAGGGCATCTCGGACAAAAGGACTAATTGGTGGCGAATTTCACTGCAGCACAATGCATCGCTGCTGCTAAAACCAATCGCCTCGTCTTTGTCGGCGATTGCCGTCCTGGGCGAATTGCCTGCTTGTAAGGGCCGAGGTGATGAGACTATCCAGTCGCGAGACGCGCCCCATCAAGGAGTGATAATCCCTCTCACTCCATCTTCCCGATTCCCTGCTCAGCGCGGACTCCTTCAGGCTAAGTCCGGTAAGCTGGTCGCGAAATAGAGAATATTCATTGAGGGAAATCCTGCCGTCCGCCCGACCTTGTTCCAGTGACAGAAGCAGGCGATCGATGTTGCTGCGAATGCTCGGATATGGGCTCATATATGGGCGGCGTGGAGGAACGTTGAAATTCGCAGTGCCATTTATGGACATATTGAGCGATCCGTCGATTTGTGCAAGCCAATTGGAAATAGTTTGCGATTCTGCAATCGAGAGGCTGCCGTCTGCTTTGTACGACGCTTCAAGATTGGCTATCTGACTAAGTTGCAGGCGAAAGGCCTGCGCTTGTGATTGCGATAGCCTTCCTGAGGTGACACCATATGTGATGAGGGCCTCGAGTTGCGCACGTCTTGCGCTCAGACTTGATTCCAGTTGTGCATTGCCTCTGAATACGGGTAAATTGAATCCCAAGTAATTGCGAAGAATGTTTTGCAAATCATTTGCCTGGGCGGCCGGTGAGAAACCGGCGCTGATTAGTGCGGCTGCAATTGCTGCTGCCAAAAAATTTCTATGCCTGAACATGGGTCCCCCCTCAAAAGGGTTAATACGAGCGCCTCTTCTTTCGCAGTCTTTGCCGAAGCTTGTCGCTAAAGCGAATGACGCTCGCCTTCCTGATAGGTTCCTGACATGCTGTAACTCTCCGGCAAATCAGTGCTGTTATCACTTGCTCCTCGTGAATGACATGTTGGAAGCCGGTCGGCAACCTAAAAATGTGATTATCACGCCGGCAATTCCGTTGCGTTCTGAGCTTTAGGAGGCGCGATTGAGTAAGATCCTCAACGCTTGGCTATTAGTTTTCCAATAGAGTCGTGATTATGAGTACAACAACAATGACCGATGTAATCTGGCAACCGACTGGCGCTTACCTCAAATGCCGCGCGGCAGATTTCATAGAAAAGCACAAATTGAAAGATTGGCGCGGGCTTGTCAAGCGCTCTACTGAAGACACTGAGTGGTTCTGGGAAGCGGCGCTGGACTATATGGGCTTCCATTGGCACAAAAAATACGATCAACTAAGTGACAGCTCCGGCGGCTTTGCCTGGACGAAGTGGTTTGTGAACGGCGAGCTCAACATTGCCGAGAATTGCCTGGACTGGCATATGACTCCCGGCAAGACGCTCGGCGCGCGAAAGAGTGTCGGGGCCGGCCATCCTGCTCTCATTTGGGAAGGTGAAGATGGAGCGGTGAGAAAACTGACTTATGGAGAGCTCAACGACCTTTCATCAAGAGTCGCCGCTCTCCTTCTCAAGCTCGGCGTGTCGAAAGGCGACGCTGTCGGCATCTACATGCCGATGGTACCGGAGGTAGTTGCTGTCCTCTTCGGTTGTTTCAAAATTGGTGCTGTCGCCGTACCGGTGTTCAGCGGCTATGGCGCTCAGGCGCTTGTGGCGCGGCTTCTCGACGCCGAGGCGAAAGTGCTTTTTACCGCCGATGGTGGAAAACGTCGCGGTAAGTTGATTCACATCAAGGATGATGCAGATCAGGCCGCAAAAGAGTTGCCTGACCTCAAGCATGTCGTGGTGATGAAGCATTGCGCCAATGACGTCAAATGGAGCAACGACAGAGACATCTGGTTTGACGATGCCGTGAAGTCCGTCTCGCCTGCCGAAACAGTCAAAGATTTGCCTGCCGAGCATTCTTCCCTGTACCTCTATACGTCAGGCACAACCGGCAAACCCAAAGGCACGGTTCACACGCATGCCGGCGCGCTGGCGCAAATAGCTAAGGAATTGGGATTCACCTTTGATGTTCAAACCAACGATACATTCTTCTGGTTTACAGACATCGGCTGGATGATGGGACCCTGGGAGATGATGGGTGTGACGTTTTGGGGCGGAACCATGGTCATTTGCGAAGGAGCGCCCAACTACCCCAATCCGGATCGCGTATGGCGCATCGTCGAGCGCCACAAGGTGAACACGCTGGGCATCAGTCCGACTGCCATAAGAGTATTGAAGGCTGAGGATGAGAAATGGATCAAATCGGTCGATCTGTCGAGCCTGCGCCTCCTGGGCTCCACTGGAGAGCCCTGGGATCACGACAGCTACATGTGGTATTTCAACAACGTCGGCCAAAAGCGCTGCCCGATCATGAATATTTCCGGCGGCACGGAAATTGTCGGCGGCTTGCTCACCCCATTGCCGCTCATGCCGCTCAAACCCTGCTCGCTCGGCGGCCCCGGATTGGGAATGGACATTGATGTTTATGATGAGTCAGGCAAGAGCCTCACGAATGCCATCGGGCACCTCGTCTGTAAAAAGCCGGGACCTTCGATGACGAAAGGCTTTTTGAAGGACCCCGAGCGTTATATCGAGACTTATTTCAGCAAATTCCCCGGTGTCTGGTACCACGGAGACTGGGCAAAGGTCGACGAAGATGGCTCATGGTTCCTCTTCGGAAGATCTGACGACACAATCAAAGTTGCCGGCAAGCGCGTCGGACCCGGAGAGGTCGAATCTGTTCTCGTCGAGCATCCTGAAGTTGCAGAGGCAGCAGTGATTGGCGTACCTCATGATGTGAAGGGCGAGGGCCTGGTTTGCTTTGTTGTGGCTATGCCGGGATGCGAAACGTCCGACAAATGGCGCGACGGATTGCGCAATATGGTCGGCGAGCGTCTGGGCTCCGTGCTGCGTCCGGAAGTCGTGCATGTTGTGAAAGCGCTGCCAAAGACGCGTTCGGGCAAAATCGTCCGTGGCTCGATACGCAGGAAATACCTGGGCGAAGCTCCTGGTGATACCTCATCGATCGAAAATCCGGATGCTCTTGAAGCCATAGGCGGTCTTGCCGTCAAACGGTGATCTCGCCTGCCTCTGCGTTTTAAACTTATAAGTTTGTTTTTTCAAGCCGGAATAAAGGGACGGTAAAATCCGTAAATGCTGGCTGGGGTAGCTTTTGCGGTAACTGCGCCTGAATCGCACGAATAAACTTTTTTGTTTAAAAGCCGAGCGCTTCACTGGGAAAGAATGCTCAGAGGGGTGGACGTTCAAACAGCTCGCATCTTCAAACAGCTCGCATCTTCAATCAGTGGCTGTTCGCTCCTCACTTGGATTTGTTGTCTGGATTACCTGTGAATGAATTGGGAATGATTTGGTGGGAGCATAATTTTTGCGCAGGCGTCTATATATTTGGACGCTCCCCGAAGGACTGTGAGAATTGTGAGAATGCGCTTCACGAGGTATCGATCGAATACTGACATCTTTGGTCTTTATAACAGTTATCAACAGCAGGTAAAATGCTGACAACGAATTAGTAGAATGCTCACATGATTAAGGCGCGCAATCGACCAGGCTACGGCGGGCACGGACCTTGAAGG
>DATNRC010000407.1:0-8438 GCA_036703705.1 Candidatus Obscuribacterales bacterium | reverse complement strand
GTGGGGCTGGATCAATCAAAGAGTGCTTCCGCGAGCCAATCGCCCGCATCAACTGCTGCGTCATCGGCGAGCCAATCGCCCGCATCTCTCGCGTCAGCAGCTCCGGTCAGCCAAGCAGATGGAGCACCGAAACAAGCGCCGGATAGATCAGAAAGCGCAAAACCCACACCGAGCGCTTCGGCTAATCAAGCACAAGGCCGCAAGCTCTACATGTGGAAGGCAACGCGGGGCAAAGATACTGTCTATTTGTTGGGCACCATTCACGGTGCGAAATTTGACTTCTATCCTCTGCCGGTGGAGATGGATCAGGCATTCGAAAGGTCACGACACCTTGTTCTTGAAGTTGTGATCGATCGCGTAGACGTCGAAAAATTGAAACCAGCCGTGGAGGCAATCAGCTATTACAAGCCACCCGACAAATTGAGCCTTCATCTTTCTGAAGAGACGAAGAGGGTTATGGAGGAGTATTTGAGATGGTCAGGTGAATCGTGGGCGCTTTATGAGAAGTACCGCCCCTGGCTCGTCGTGGAGATGCTGGCTGGAAGCCGCAGATGGAGAGGCGAATCTTTCAAGGGTTCGTTGGGAATCGATCGCTATCTGTTGAGCAGAGCCAGGAATCTAGGTAAAGCGGTGTCGGAGCTTGAGACTGCCGAGTTTCAGTCCACGCTCTTCAAAAACCTGTCGGATAAGGTTCAGGACAAATTACTTCAAGTAACCATAAAGCACTTGAAGGACATGGACGAAGAAACGAAAGCCGTGGTAAAAGCCTGGAAGAATGGCGATGTTGATATGCTTGAAAGTTACTCTCGTGATGCGAAAAAGGATCCGGACCTGGCTCCTTACGACAAAGTCTTGCTTGATGATCGCAATATAGGAATGGCGGCCAAACTGGAGCAATTGTTGAAAACAAAGCCGGGTCCGCATTTTGTGGCGGTGGGGGCTGCTCATATGGTAGGCGAAACGGGGCTCCCCAATCTTCTGAAGAAGCAAGGATTCAGTGTGGAGCAGATAACGGCGAAGCCTGCGGGCACGGAACCTTCTGCGGAGAAGCTGGTGAAGAGAAGGTTTCCCAGGGAGGGATTCAGTATTTGGTTGCCGGGGCAGCCCAAGAGGAGCGCTTCGCTGATTCAGAGCATCGATACTGTGTCGTTTGAATTCAACGAAATCCCCGATGGCATCTATTATATTCAATGCATAACCATTCCTGTCGATGAGTCCAAGTTGTCTATTCCGGGTCCACTCCTCTTGGACAAATTGGTGGCAGAGTGCACGCGCAAATACAACGTCATCGGCCGTAAGACAATCAGCATAGAAGGCAATCCTGGACGAGAGGCAGACTATGTTCCGAAAACGCCGAGGGATATACCGGCAGGTTTGGGAAAGGAAGATATCGGTGCGCGTTTGCGTGCTGTCCTGGTGGGGCGTAAAGTGTTCATGCTTCTTGCCGTCGGCAAAAAACCCTGGTTGAAGTGTTCGCACGTGAATCAATTCATGGATTCGCTCGAACTGGCGAAGTGAGCGCGCCGGGAATCGTCACTGGAATCTATTGGGAAAGACACTGGAGCGACATACCTGCGGGAGTTTTATCATGCAATCACGAAGAGAACTCAGACGTGTTGTCATAGTCTCATTTCTCGCTGCCAGTCTTTCCCTTAGTTCGTCGACCACGGTGCCGGCAGCGATGGCTGCTGACGGAAAACGGGAAGGCGCGCGAAAGAGTCGGCGAATTGACTTGCAGAAGATCGCCGCCAAGGATGCCGCCAAAAATGACAACAAGATAGCCGCCAGGATTGCCGCCAAGGATGCCGCGAAAAGCGACAACAAGGAGTCCGTCAAGGAGGGGCGGAGCGATGCAATTGGCGAGTTTACAACGAGAGTATTTGCTGATGTGGAAGGGCTGGTCAACGAATGCTATCCCAAATCCAAGCTCACGAGAAGCGGAAATGTCATTCACTTCGAGCGGAAGGCGCGCATGTTTGTTGCGCCGATTACCGGACGTCCTGAAGTAGGGCCCGACCTTGGCGGCATTATCGGTGATATCGAAGTGAAGCCTGGCAAGTACAGCGGTGACGAAGAAATGCCGCGGCAGTTGAATCAGTTTCATTCGCATACTGTCCTCCTGATGGCACCGTATTCGGAGGCAAATGACTGTCATGTGATGACCAAGCTTTGTTATCCGGCCGACAGCCCACCGGAGTTTTTGAAGCGGTTCAGAGTGATGATAGATGGATATGGCACGCACGTGCCGGCGACAAAGTCGGCCGCGCCTGAAAGCCGCGGTCAAACATCGTCTTCATCTTCGACGACTGCGGCAACGAAGGGATCTGGGGCTGTATCGGGATCATCAGCATCATCAGGATCATCAGCATCGTCTCCAGTAAGCTCGTCAACATCTTTGACGTTATCGCCGCCTGCCGCGACAGCGGCATCAAGCTCAACATCGTCGGCGCCTGCATCAAATGCGGCGTTGCCTGCATCATCAGCTTCGCGTTGGGAGACGACGCCGTCGCGTTCGGAGACCACCTCGTCGCCCGAGGCGACCGGGACTGCGGCTTCCGCATCGGCAACCAGAGCAGGGGCGGACAAAGAGGCACATCCACTATTTTTCTGGAAAGCAAGCAAAGGCGATCAGACTATCTATCTGCTCGGCGCCATCGATTATGCGAATGCATCGCGCAAAATATTCCCGTTGCCTGCTGAGATTCAATCAGCGTTCAGCAGCTCCAAGCAATTGATAGTGCCCAGCACTGATTGGTTCTCGAAAGTAAAGAAGCTGGAGAAGGCGCAGAGCACGTATGGTGAAGGGCAATCATTGAATCAGACCCTGTCCGTGCCTACAAGAAAGGTATTCGACCAATACCTTGCCTGGTCGGAAGAATCGCTGGACATGTACAACAGCTGGAAGCCCTGGTTCGTTGCCCTGGCTCTGGATGCTTCTTTGCTCAGGTGCGATGGTTTTGACAAAACGAATCTGCCTGGATATTTCGCCCAGCAGGCCAAGCAAGCCAACAAACCGGTAGCTGAGATCGAGCCGGCAGAGGCGCAGCTAGCCAGGCTGGGTTCGTTGCCTGATGCAGTGCAAGACAAAATGCTGCGGTTAGCTGCCTTGGACCTGCTGCATGCGCAGGAGCATGAATCGGCCATCGACAATGCATGGAGGCAAGGTGATACATCCGCAGTGGAGAAGGCGATCACTTCAGTGTTTCAAGATGACGAGGAGCTGAAAAAGGTGTATGCGGAGCTCGTCGAGAAGCGCAATGCCTCGATAATGGATCGTATCGATGAATTGTCGCATGCAAAAGGTCCGGCATTCGTTGTGGTGCCTGCGAAAAATGTCGTCGGCGACAATGGACTTCTCGCTCTTCTCAATGCAAGGGGGTTCAATATCGAACAGGTTAGCGGCAAGTTCCCCCCACCGGATGTAGCATCATCATCGCCTCCGCCTTCTGCCGCCCCAGTAAGCTTTGGTACGGCGAAGCTGACGAAGTACAGTTATCCGGAAGGACGCTTCACTGTTCTGTTTCCCGGGACACCGGAGTTGAAATATTCGAATCAGCTCGGTGGGCGGGAGGTGAATTACCAGTACGCCGACATCCACGGACTCTATCAAGTCACGTATGTCATATTTCCGGGCGCTTTCCCCCAGCAACTGATTCCCACGTTGCTCACCAAGTTGGGCGACGCGATGGTGAAGCTCATGGGACCGAAAAGTGTCAAACGTTATTCGGTAAGTCTCGACGGGTATCCGGGCATTCAGATCGACGGCAGCGAACTAAAAGGCAAGGCCGATACGCTTGCGCGCATGAGAATCTTTGTGGTCAGGCGTTATGTTTATGTGATCCTTGCTGCCGGACGCAAAGAGTGGGTAAACTCACCGGGTGTCGGTCAGTTCCTCGCTTCGCTTTCCGTACGTCCGGAGCTCACGTATGCGGAACAGGCGAAATTGCGCGAGCAAGAATACGAGCGCGAACGATCGCGCAGGGAGCTCGAGCGCGAAATCGCGAGGCGAAACAGACCGTCCAGCACAAGTTCTTTTGTTCCCCTGTCATCCAAGAAGTGGGGTTCCAAGTGAGGCTTAGGTCAGAAGTATTCAAGTTGCAGACTGAATTGGCGGTACTGTAAATTCAACCCAGGCAGACGTTTCGGGGAAGGAGCGGTTTTCAGCCAGTTGCAGAATGCGTCACTTCTGATTCTGATCGTGTCTCTCGCTCGGCCAATACGTGGTTGATCCCTTAGCTGCTCCCATCGCTGTTTTAGTCGCTCCCTAAATCGATCTGCTGCAGCAAGGTTATCTTCTGCTAACCCTAGGCACCCGCTGCGCCGCTATTCAGGCATGAGGGCATGGGCGCTTCTGGCGCGCCAAAACGATGTCCCGCGGCCTACACAACGCCTACATGAAGTGCCGACTGTCCCCCAAAATTCAATCGAGGCTAGCCGTGCCTAGAATCAGCCAAAAATTTATCGAGCGCAGAGTTCGACGTCCGATGACCGGTCAGATCATCTATCGCGACGACGAATTGATCGGTTTCGGTTTGAGAGTTACGCGTGGATCGATGTCTTACATTGTCGAGTGTCGCGTGAATGGTATCAATCGCAGAATTACCATCGGTCCACATGGACGATTCGATCCGGACAGTGCGCGAGCGGAAGCTCGCAAGTTGCTCGCAACTATGACTCTGGGACGTGATCCGAAGGAAGAAGAAGCGAAGGCAAAGCGAGCACAAATAACTTTGGGCGAAGTACTCGAAGACTATCTGGCTTGTCGAACGCTCAGACCAAATTCAATTAGAAATTTCAGAGCATTCTGTAGAAGATGTTTGAGCGATTGGATGGCTTTGCCTATCGCCAGCATCACTAAGGACATGGTTGAGACTAGACATCGCGAGTTGACGAAAACCGACACGCATGAGAACGTCCGGCAAAGCACAGGCAAACTCCGCAATGGAACGTCCACCGTGCGCTAAAGCATAGCTATTGATTAGACTCCATTCGACAATTCTCGCCTGAACCCTCTGGTTATACCAGCCCAACACATGCCCCGTGTAATTTCGACCCAACAAACTAAGTTGACGGTCGAGCCTGTCTGTTGAAGGATCCCCCGGCTTACTAACAATAGTATTGGAGGTAAATGCGATTTCAGCATTCATGTATATTCGACGGAGAGCGAACGCAGTCTCAAGAACCAATCCAGCTGCAAGCAATACTCGGGGGTCAGCTGACGAGATTGCTCGCGCTCCTCCACCGATACGAAGCAAGTTGCTTCCCATGATCAAGCTCTCTGCACTGCCTGCCATTGATGCTGCGCGGGAAGCAGCCATGGAGCCCGCCATGCTGGTAGCCATCGAGCCGCCGCAAGGCCATTCCGATTGTGAGTCAGCCATGGTCCCAGCTTGCGAGTCGGACATTCCGCCTGCCTGCGAATCAGCCATTCCACCAGCCATCGATTCCAACCCCAGGGGATCAAACAAATTGATTGGATTGTTGCTCGCGTAACTATAGATGTCAGAGCCAGCCTGGTTTACCGGATCTCGACTCAGCCAAATCGCTAGACGTGAACTGTATGCTCTGAACAGTGCGAGGTTCAATCCACTTCTTGCATGGACGTACATGCCTGCAAATTGAAAGTCGCTAACAAAGCTTCCCTGCGTCAGAGTCGACTCTCCAAACGGGAAATAGGAATAACGAGCTATGACATCTCCGTCCTCACTCGTGAGATCGCAAATCGAGCCAAGACGATCAAGCGAGTAATAGCTTTTCATGCTCCCATTTTGCTGCCCTAAACCTAGGAACACCTTGCCGAGGCTGCTGCTTCCATCGCGTTCCTCAGATCTTCCATTTCCATTCCACACGAACTGTCTCGTGCTGACTACGGCGCTGTTTTCCTTCTCCACAATCTTGACGCATCTTCCCAGCCCGTCGTACGTCAGCTCCGTGAAATTGCCGGTTCCGGGGTAAGTGATCTACAGCGAAAAGCTCTCTTCCCGGCTCAAAGGGAGTAGCCTAGAAAGCAGGTGGCATGCGGCGTTTATCGATTACTTGTCGACTGAAAAATATTGTCTTCGCAGACGTGTATGTCGTGTGTAGGCCGCGGTACAAATTGTTTGATGGTCAAACATCACCATATATGATATCGCTTAGTTTTGTTGGTGGAGCACCGCGAGTGGTGTCGCTCATTATGATCGAAAAACTTTTGTCAAACTCAGATTATGTGAAATCAGAAATGTCAACGCCAAGCACATCAACGAAATGATCCGAAATTCTTGTCATATAGACTCGCAGTCGCGCGACGGTGACGACCACGTACCCACTCGTTATATCCCGTCCTGAAGTGTGATTTGCCAGTTTCTTCAACGCGTAGTGAGGAACCTCCAGCATTTCCGCAGTCGTGAGAAACGTTCGACGAAGATCGTGAAGCGTGAAGTGATAATCGCAATTCTTCGCCACTCCGCCGATGACGTGATCGGAATCTACCATGTGACCAGTTCGTCCAGGGAAGACGAATTCTGATTCTCCGGTCATTGTCTTTCGCTGAAGAAGCAATACCTGCAGAAATTCAGTGATAGGCAAGTGATGCTCCAGGTGATTCTTCGAATGCTCTGACCGGATGGTTATCACTTTGGTATCGAAGTCGATGTCGGTCCACTTCAATGTCGCAGCCTCCATTCGGCGAAGTCCGGTAAACAGGAGAAACAGCAGATAGTCTCTAATCTTTTTATCCCTCAAGCCCATTACGGCTTGATACCATTCGCGCAGTTTGTGTTCTGGTATCACATTTTGACGCCGTGGCAGGCGATGCCATGCCCGGATTTGAGTCAGTCGATCAACAGGATTCTTCTGGATGATGGGCTGACCTTCAATTTCGTATTTATTCATGGCGAAGTTGAGAAGAATGCTCAAAATTTCCATCGCTTTATTAGCCTGCGCTTTTCCAGAGGTTCCCATGCGAGAGGGCTTCGTCAAATCGCGATGCCGAGTCTCTACCATATCTTTTGTGATGTCTGTGATTGGCAACTCCAGCCAATCTCCCAGACATCTTCTTAGCAATGCTCTGAAAGCGCGAACCGAATTCGGTCTTAGCGTTTTGCATTTTAGGTAATCTTCGAATACCTCTGCTACTGTAATGCGTGCCAATTTTTCTTTCGCTTCTTCTGCCTTCGGGTCGCGCCCGAGTATCATAGTAGCGAGCAACTTTCGTGCTTCCGCACGTGCTGAGTCGGGATCGAACGGACCATGCGGACCTATTGTAATTCTGCGGTTGATACCGTTCACGCGGCACTCGACGATGTAAGACATCGAACCGCGCGTAACGCGCAATCCGAAACCGATTAGTTCGTCGTCGCGATAGATGACTTGGCCGGACATCGGGCGGCGAACTTTTCTGTCGATAAATTTTTGACTGATTCTGGGCATACCTCGCCTCACTTGGATTTTGGGGTAGGGAAAAAAGTTCATGTAGGCGCTGTGTAGGCGGCGGTACATCAATCGCGCGTCAAGACGCCATGCCCTCATGCCGGAATAGCGGCGAACCTGGTACCTGGTGTCAAGGCTGGCGACGCAGGAGCCACCCGCAGGGCTTGGCCTTGACACTAGGGGGTCGTCGCTTGGCTTGTGCCGGGCATGAAGCGCAGACGCGCGCCACATAACCGCTGGCATTGCGACTAAACTGATAGCCGGGCTCTTGGAGAAGCTGGCAGGATTGATTGACGACGCCGCGCTACTGCTCGACGATGTTCTTCATTCTTTCGACAACAGCGCGCTCGTCGCTTTCCAAACGCTTGCGCATTTTCGCTTTGGCGGTGTTAGCGGCGGCGATGAAACGCTCTTGGACTTTGTTTTCGAAGTGATTCTGCCAAGCAAGCTCATAAAGCGTTCCCGTTTGAGCGCCTTGTCGAGCGAGCATTCCGCAGATTCGGTCGGTCATGTTTTTGATGTTGATGGATAACTCTGTTTCGCGCTTACTTTGCTTCGCTCGTTCTAGATTATCGAGATAGAAGAGAATCGCTTCGCGCGCAATTGCTGCGCGAGTTGCTTTTCTGGTTCGGCAGGCCGACAAGAACCGGTCATGATCAATGGCGGCGAGATAGGTTTCGATTTTGGAATTGAAAGTCGTTTTGGATTTCGGCATACTTACTCCTGCACGCAAAGCCCAGCGCTGGCGTAGTGCTGCGGAAATTTGCAGTGGATTGTGGTTAGCGAGCGCAGACGTGCTGCACTAAATAGCCCGATGAAATGTGGCGTTCAGCGAAGTTAGAGATTCTCTTTATCTTGCATTACTATGTTGAGCAGCACATAGTAATGCTTACGTGGTGTAGCCGTTAATGTGTTGTCGGCCGCGCCAGAGCGCTAATCACCTCCTCTGCAATCGATTGAAGACAACATAATGTATGTGTACGTCGGCTAGAGGGCGCGTAGAAATGCCATCAAATCTGGGTCTTTGT
>DATNRC010000406.1:0-5440 GCA_036703705.1 Candidatus Obscuribacterales bacterium | reverse complement strand
TTCATCAATGTGCCATTTCTCGGCTGCATCATTTGCTACTTTTTCGGGCTCTTCGCCGGTCGTATTTTGGTTGCAAAAGTAATCGATCAACGCCTGGGCAATAAAGTGACGAAGATCATCGTGTTTGGAATTCTCATTGGCATGTCGCTGAGTCCGTACAATATGTTGCCTCTATTGATGGTGGAGAGCCTCGCCTCATCGTTTGCAGGGCACGGAACAGTTTTTGATTCTCTGACTGAAATTGTCAATTGTCTCTTCTCTCCGGTATGTTTTATGGTCGGTGTGCTTCGACCAACGGTGTGGGGTGAGAGATGGTAGCGGATAGACTATAATGGTGCTCGTCAAAATCGCACCGGCGGACCGTTTACCGACTCGCAAATGACAAGAGGCGCAATCATAGCTTCATTCTGTGTTGTGTCGTCAATTTCTGTGGGCATCCCCTTAGGCAATTGGGCAATCGGATTGCCGGCTGCTGCGCAAGAATCTTCGCAACAGTCGCCCGGTGAGGTCGGCAGTGCTCAAGATGCCGGCAATAGAAGTCGGCGAGAGTTACCGAACATTGACACGCTCCTCGAAACGGAACGCAAGACCGCGCAAATAACCGATCAATTGGAAAGAATTACCGTCATCATTGCCGACAAAAAGGTTCCCATGAAGCGATTCACCGGCTTTGGCATTACCGTTATCAATAATTCCGATCGCATTATTGAAGTGAATGGTGAAGGGGCAACGGTTAACATCGGATCAGCAGAAAAGCAGTGTGCATCCATGTCCGAGATTGAAACTTCCATTGACGCTCCAGATAATCCCAAGAGTCAACCTATACGAACGCTGACTTCGACGCTCGAGGGCGCCATTTCAATCGGCGCCATTCAGGCCGTGCAAGATCATTTGAATGAGCGCGGCAGCGTAAGAGACAGATATGGCTGGGACGAGAAGCGTCGCGACAGGTTATTTGATCGCTTCGGCAAGCGCGTTTTGAATCCTGGTGATACCACATCAGGTGTGATTTATTTCCGCGGAGCAATAAAGGAGGGACAAGCGAGCTTCTCCATACCGGTCAGCGATTTTTACGATGATAAGGATAGAGCGGCGCTGGTGGTGCGGAAAGCGTTCTAATTGACTGGCTGCACAGTCTAGTGGTATCCGTCAACCAAAGCGCTAACCGAGATTATGCCCACATCTTTCAAGAGTTGTGCCTGGGCTTTGTTGAGCGCCGTTATGGCGCGAGCCTGACTTGAGAGTGCGCGAATGTAATCGTTGTGAGCTTCAATAAGCTCGAGATTCGTTCCCGTCCCAGACTGCAGTCTGAGCCGAGCCAATTTGAGAGTCTCGCGTCCATAGTTGCTGGCTGCGGCTGCCGCTTCCACTCTTTTTCGTGCAGTCTGCACACCGAAAAAGGCGGCATGCACTTCTTTCATTACCAGCAATAACTGCTGATTTGCCTGCATCATGGCCTGCTTGGACAGCGAACGCGCGGACAACACGCTTCCCAGTGGCGATAAGCCTATGTTTGGCAGAGTCCAGCCGAGATTCATTCCCATCTGGAAGTTCGCGGAATGACCTGGGAAAATGCCCGCGCTTGCGGTGTCGCTGCCTTGAATGTTGGACGTCGTAGGCGCCCCTGTGACTGCGCTGCTTCCAAAGACAGGCTTCACGGCACCGGATGTCACCAGGCTTCCGCCCTGGACGTTGGCTAAAGGATTGCCGCCGCTTCCGGCAACGACATCCGTCAGCGTATTGGCGCCCTGGTTGGCTGTATTGGCGCTTCCCGGGCTGAAGCTCGCGGTTTGATCGAGAGCAGTGTTTGTCACCGGTCCAATATTCTCCTCTGCCTGCGCCACTTCTGCTGCCGCAACACCATTGAGCAGATCGACGTTCTCCGGTATGTTGATCTGCGTAGCAGCAACTGTGAATGCTGTAAACAGCGATACTTGTGGATAGAAAGATGCAGCGGCGCCTTGAACCGCTCTGGCCGCTGCCAGTCTGAACTGCTCATACTGGCGTAATTCAGGACGTTTTTCCAGTGACAGCTTTTCGTAATCAGCAATTCCCCTGGTGGAGCTCAAAAGATGTGCCTCTTTCAATGAGGGCTCCCGAGGAATGAAATTGATGGCAAGGGGGGCATTGATTATCGAGCCAAGCGCCATTGCTGAGCTTCTTGTGGCGAGCTGCTGCTGATAATGCTGTTCTTTGGTCTCTGCCAATTGGGTGCGCGATTGCATGACGTCGAACTGCGTGGCAAGACCGGCTCGGTAATTGGCTTCGTTGAGCGCGAGGTTGGCTTCTGCAAGAAGTATGGACTTCCTTCTGATTTTAAGCAGCATATGGTGCAACACGAGGTCGGCGTACTTGTTGTAAGCGTCTAACAGAGAAGCATCAATCGTGTTTTGGTATGCGGTTTTCCATGCGCGGTCTCGATAGAATTGCCCGAGCGCACCGTTGATTACTGCGCCGCCGAGAAAGACCGGATATCGAACTTCAGAAACGAAAACTTGCGACGGTGCCCTGGTGTTGGGAAAAACCTTAACTCCTGTGGCCCTATAACAGGAAACATATGTGGGGACAAATCCGGCCGCGGCAGCGAGTAATTGCCCTCTTTGGTACAACCAGCTCTCTCTGGAAATTTTAATGGGCAGGTTGTATTTCAAGACATGATCGAGCACATCTTTTAGAGAGATACTTTCGTTGTAGCTGGCTCCAAGTTTTATTCTCTTGTTTTCAGAAGTCCAGTTTGGCGGCCGAAGAGGACCTTCCGAGAGGTCCATCGCAGTATCTTGATATTGAGAAGGCGCAATTTCCGGAGGCAATGGACGCCTTCTTACAGCGGCATCGTTGCCGGCTTCGCTTGTAGCACCGGCTACGGTGGCATGCAACAGGGAAAATATTACAATCGCTGCAGCCCTACGCGGAAGTGCACTGCCCATGATGTCACCAGAATTTCAATAACGGTCGACTTTTCTTGGGCGCTTTTTGATCCCCGGCATAGCCGTCAATCAAGCGATCTACAGTGATGAGCCCGGTGGCATGGAGCAGCCCTGCTTGTGCTTTGTTTGAGGCGGTTATCGACTGCACCTGATTGATCAAGGCGGTGATATACGAACGCTGTGCCTGGATCAGTTCGAGATTTGTGCCCAAGCCAGACTTCAATCTCATGTTTGCCAGTTTCAGTGCTTCCCTGGAGGCCAATTTGGCAGAGGCAGCGGCATCAATTCTGTCGTGCGCGATCCCGAGCTGCTCGAAATACCCTCTCACTTGCTGCGAAACGAGCACCAGCTCCTGGTTGGCCTGCATCATTGCTTGCCGCGAGAGGGCACGCGCCGAAACTACGTTTGCCGCGTTGAGCAGTCCCATATTGGACACTGTCCATGTGAGGTTGAATCCCATTTGAAAATTCTTTGTGGTGCCGGTAAAGACACCGGCATTCTCGAGGGTCGAGTCTGAATCACCGGAAGTATCGTTTGAGGTCACCGCGGTATCGGCATAAGTGGTGAAAAATGATACTGCCGGATAGAGTGGTGCCGCCGCGGTCTGCACCGTGCGTGCGGCTGCCAGCCGGAACAATTCGTACTGACGCAATTCGGGGCGGTTGTTTAGCGCCAGATTTATGTAATCAGTTATTGTCATCTTCTCCGCGTTGGGAAAAAGATTGGCCTCTTTGAGGCTGGACTCCCGCGGCACCAAATTCACCGACATCGGCATGTTGAGCGCATAAGCCAGCTCGAGCGAAGCCTGCCTTGTTGTCAGCTGTTGCTGAATGAAGGCGTCATTGTCAAGCGAAAGTTGCGTTCGCGCTTGCATGACGTCGAATTGAGTGGCAGCGCCGGCATCATACATGTATGTGTTGAGATCGACTGTCGCTCTCGATAAAGCGACGGCGTGCGCTCTTATTCCCAGAATCGCCTCTTGTTGAACGAGGTCGAAATATTTGTTGTATACATCGAGCAAAGCATCGTTGATGTTCGACCTGTACGCCTGCCGCCAACCAGCATTTCTGTACCATTGCGCAAGGGAGTTGTAGAGGACGCTTCCGCCTTCAAAAACAGGATATGACATCTGGGTCGTGAATACTTCAGCGTTGGCTGTCAGAGCGCCAGGGGAAATCTTCGAATTAGCCAGGTTGTACCCCAGATTGAAGGTGGGAACGAATTGCGCCAAATTAGCGAATAATTGATATCTCTGGTAACGCCAGCTTTCTTTCGAGATTCTGATCGGCAGGTTGTGGCGCAAGGTTTCTAAGAGGGCATCTCTGAGCGTGATGCTCTCACTGTATGAGGCGTCAGATTTTTCTGTGTGCGCTGCCTTCAAAATGAAAGGCGTACGGAACGGTTGGAGATTGACGGCGGCGTTTTCTGCGTGATCTGAAGCAGAGGTGTCCGGTAAAGAAAGACGCTCCTTTTTCAAGAGGGAATCGGCGGTAAGGGCGCTCTTTGCATCGCCGCCAATGCCGGAAACATCGCTTCTCGGATTCGACTGAGAAAGTGCTGCGATTGGGAAAAGGGCCATGGCGGACACGGACAGCAGCTGCAAACCCGCTAATAGCCTCACGCTTGGTATCTGCATGTGATTGTTCGTATGAGACCTACCGCATAAACCGCCATATTTTCGCAAGAAAGCCATGTGCGAGCAACTTGCGGGCACGAGAAACGGCACTGAACGCCGCCGCATGGCTCGAGCGCGTTCTTTATCAAACCAGGGACTGTTGCTGGCAAAGATAGTAGTACAACCCCTTTTCCCTGACCAGGCTGTCATGGGTTCCTGACTCGACGATCCTCCCTTTGTCGATGACAATCAACTTATCTGCCATCTTTACAGTCGACAGTCTGTGTGCCACTACAAACATTGTGCATTTTGCCCGCAAAAGCTCCATGCAATGCTGAATGCGTGATTCAGTCTCGGAGTCCATGCCGCTGGTTGCCTCGTCGAAAATCAATACGGCAGGATCATGCAAAATAGCACGTGCGACGGCTATGCACTGGCGCTGCCCGCCTGAAAAATTTCCAGCTCCTTCGGTCAATACGCTTTCATAACCTGAGGGAAGTGCCGAGATGAATTGGTCGGCACCAGATATGGTGCAAGCTCGGACAATCTCTTCCATGCTTGCATCGGGCTTGTAAAAGGCAACATTTTCACGAATGGTGTCACGGAAGTAATATTCGTTCTGAGATACCACTCCGATATTCTGGCGGTAACCTGACAGCGACAGTTTGGACAGATCATGACCGTCTATGTAGATTCTGCCCTCAGTGGGCAGGTAAAGGCCTTGTATCAGCCGGACCAACGTGGTTTTCCCTGAGCCTGTTCGGCCAACGATGCCGATCATTTGCCCCGGCTTTGCTTCGAAGGACACATTGGAAAGGGCATTGGCTGCCTCTCGACCCGGATATCGATAGGTCACGTTTTCGAAGCGGACATTGCCTTCCACCCTGCCTATGTGAAT
>DATNRC010000405.1:0-3491 GCA_036703705.1 Candidatus Obscuribacterales bacterium | reverse complement strand
TGAGTGAGGTGCTCTTTGAATACGTGCCTGTTGGGCAGTCCCGTCAGGACATCTGTGCCCATGAGCTCCTGGAGCCTGGCTTCAGAATTGGAAAGCTGATGGCGCAAACGATCTACTTCACGCTCTTTTTCTCGAAGGCTGCGCTCGAGCTGAACAATCTGGCCCTGCATCTTCCGGAGCTGACCCTCAACCTGCCTGTGGCGCGACGACCCATGAAAAGATTGCAGCATTTGAGTCAAGTGGGCTTTCATCTATATCCCCCCTGCCGCTCTGCCAGAGCTTAAGTGTTTACCGAGAATGGAAAGGAATATGTACGAGGCATATTCAGTCGATCAGTTCATTTGATTGAGTAAACGACTGGACTATATTAGCTCCAATTAGGAATTAATACCAGTTATCAGGGGGGGAAACCGCAAGTTTAATTTATGGGAACGCTGGCAACTTCCTGCCCAGTGACGGGATTCACGAGAATTAGAGAGTATTTACGTTTCGTACCATCAACGCTGAAGGTCAAAAGTCTACTCTCAGATGAACCGGGCTCAATCTTTTTGGTCGCCGTGCCGAAGCCGCCCATCACCTGCGGATACATCTGATCGTAGTCGGATTTGACGATGAAATTGAAGAAGCTGAAAGGTCGCGACGTATTGTTGGTCACCGTCACCTCGGCGCGCAACAGGCGCTCTTTCTCGTCACCATGCCCGCTCTTATCAAACCTGAACCGATTGACTCTTATCTCCAATCCGGACAGCTTTGGCTTTGGTTTTGCGGACGGCAGCTTGGAGGGATCGAATCCTGGGAGCTTGATCGGCTCTCCGGTTACGATTCTGAGCGCATCTCCAGGATAGTAGCTTGCTATATTGCCTTTCTTTCTGAAGGCATGAAAGGCACCAATGGCGGCACCAATCGCAGCACCACCGGCGACTGAATAGCCGTTTGTCATCACGGCCATCGGTACACCCGTGAGCTGCACTGAAGCCAGCGAACCCAAGAGGGCGCCCTTCGCCATATATGCAGAATCTCTGGCAATCGTCTTTGCCAGGGATTTAGCGGCACTGCTCTTGATTGAGATTTTGACGTCGAAAGGCAATTGATAGTCGCCGTCAGGACTGACGAGTCGGTCAAAGGTAACTTCAACGTAAGCGTCTCTGCCGTTTAGCTTTTGCTTTTGTACATTGGTGACTATGCCGCGCATATACCATCCGCCCGGAAGCAAAACCTTCTCGCCCTTTTTCACATCGCAGGCGACCCGGGCCAGAATTTCATCGCCTTTCTGATTGATCTCCGAATTGAGATTCACGGACATGGTCATATCGAACTGGCAGCCGGCCGGTATCTCCTGCTCAACGCCTTCGAGAAACGGTGATTCGCCCTTGCTGACGCCGCCTTTGAGGATCTTGTCCTTTTGTTTTGCGTGCGGCCCGCCGCCGGGCAATGGACGCACTGTCGATTGGGTCGGCGGGGCGGCGCTTGACGGAATTGAACGTTGCACTGGTTGAGATTGGCTCGCCGTCCCAAAAGAAGCGGTATTGCCTGCCGGCTGAGCTTGAGTCGTTGTTCGTCCGGCGTCGCCTGCCGGCTGAGCTTGAGCGGCTGTTCGTCCGGCATTGCCTGCCGAAGAGACATGCTGAGCGGGGTCACTGCCTGTAGTACCGCTCACTTTAATAGCAGCTTCCGCTGCATAAGCCCCAGCCGGAGACAACAGGATATGCTCGTGGTCCACTCTAACAAACAGAGGATTGATGAAGGTGAGAAGCAAGGAAACGACCGCAAAGAGGGCTTTGAACCGCTTCTTAGCACATCTACTTGCGAGTAAAAGTGGTGCTGATTGCTGCATCAGAATTAGAGCTTCTTGGTCAGTATTTCCTTCAACTGCTCGAAGAAAGTCTTCTTGCCCCTGGTCATTTGTTGGGTCGTGCCTTTGTCGCGGTTCTGCGCCCGAATTCGCGCCTCGAGCGTCTTTGCCTCAGGGTTTTTCGGATCGCAGCGCAGCGCCGCCTGCACTTCAGTCATGGCCAGAGTCCTCCAACCACGCCCGAGATAGATTTCGGCTAATTTGTTGTGGTAGCGAGGATCGTTAGGAACGAGACGAATCGCCTCTTTCATAGCAGTTTCTGCTTCTTTGTAATTCTTGCGCCTGAAGAGCTCTTCTGCCCGGGCCAAATGTTTATTTGCCCACTTTATGTTGATATTTTCATCATCGGAAACCGTGAATGTCTCCTGCGAGTCCTTTCCGCCTACCGCTTCGCGAGACCCCGTTGTAGTGAGCGGCTCGTCCACGCTAATGGCTTCCATGTTTTGAGAACTGCGCTTTTTCGCAAGAAGACGCACGGCATCGTATTCTGCTCGCGTTTCCGCGTCACTCACGACATCGTGGGCTCTGGTTACTTTCGCGAACTCGCTCTGGGCTTTTGCTCTTTGCTCAGGATCATTCGGAAAGCGGTCTGGGTGGAGCCTCTTTGCCAGAGCCAAATAGGCTTTTCGAATCTCCTCAGTGGTGGCCGTCTCCTCGACCCCGAGAATCGCGTAGTAGTCTTCCTCGAACTCCTGCATGTTCCATCAACTTTAGGATTTAGGACATCCGATCATAATATTAAGCGGAAAAAGAGCCAATTAACCAGGAGCATGGCGGGATATTTCGCAGTGGCGGGCCTGAGCGCCCCAGGCGACCTTTTTTGGGGATGGAGGCGGCGCCTGAAAAAGCCGCAGGCACTTACAACCCCAAACTCTTACCGTATAAAGAAATTGTGGAAAAATTAGTCGACTATAAGGATTGAATCCATAATCAACTTATGGCAAGCCCACCAATTTGCCGTCGAGTACTTTGAGCCATCCAGGGAAGTCGTTTCTATGAACCTAGAGAGATTTACACATAAAGCGCAAGAGGCCATTACAAATTGCCGGACGATGCTTTCACGTTTCGGGCACAGCCAGGTGACGCCGGAGCACGTTCTTCTCTCGCTGCTCGAGCAAGAAGACGGCATTGCGCCGAAAATCATCGAACGACTGAACGTCAAGCCCGAGCAAGTGATCGAGGACGTGAGCGCATACCTGCAAAAGCAGCCTAAAGGCTCAGCAGTGACGACAAGCAAAGACGAAATTCACGTCTCCCACCAGCTGATGAGACTGCTCGAGACGGCACAGAAAGAGGCCGACAGGCTCAAGGACGAATACATCAGTGTCGAGCATATTCTCCTTGCTCTTGCAGACGACATCAAATCCCAGTCGGGAACCATACTCAAACAACATGGCATTAACCGCGACGCCATCCTCAGCGTACTCAACAAGATTCGCGGCAAACAGCGTGTTACGAGCCAGGATCCGGAGGCCACTTACGAAGCACTTACTCGCTACGGCAAAGATCTGACCGAGCTCGCCGCGAAAGGCAAGCTCGATCCGGTTATCGGACGCGATGATGAAATTCGCCGCGTCATGCAGGTTCTGTCCAGGCGCACGAAAAACAATCCGGTGCTGGTTGGAGAGCCCGGCGTCGG
>DATNRC010000404.1:0-4534 GCA_036703705.1 Candidatus Obscuribacterales bacterium | reverse complement strand
TTGAGATACCGATAGGTCCACCAGCGTGGAGCATCCTTGAGGAGGTCTGTCAAATTGCGGGTCAGAACACCATTGGGTCTTTCACCGCCAGTCTCAGGCTCCTCTTGAGTCGACGCGCAAGCGGAAATGCTTACGTATCTGTCTGACTCAGGCACGAGCTGACCTTCGAATTCCGAGCCCTTGCCCTGCCGTGGCTTTGCCTGCTCGCGTTTCTTGATCTTCTCCAGGGCCAGCCTTTCTGCCGGCAGCTGGCGAACCCTGTCCCCACTAACATTGCGAGACATCGTTCCTGAATGGCAGCAATCGAATATCAGCGTGACATTGGCTTTGGAGTTAGTTTGGTCAACCAACTCCTTGCAAAGACCGGCAAGCTCGTCGTCCAGAATGGCATCACGGTCCGAGCTCACAATACACTCATCGCTGTTGTCCTGTTCCTCACCACTGTAATCAGGCACCCCCGTAGCACCGTGGCCGCTGTAGTGGAAGACGAATATGCCATCAGGATGCTTCTTGGCATTCTCGATCAAATGCGAGCGAAAAGTCTGAATAATCGCATCACGGGTGGCATCTCGGTTGGTCAGAACTTTGATGTGCTCGTCGTCATTCCTGAAGGCGTACCTCTTGTCAGTCAGCAGCTTGCGAATATCAGTGACATCATTGACACAGCCTTTCAGATCATCCTCACTAACTGTGTTGTCATCCGGTGACTGGCGATATGGATCGTAATCATCTATGCCTACCAGCAGAGCGAACTTTTTTCCGGACGCAAGCCCCCGATCGCCCTCATCGGTATTGCCGGCAGGTGGTTCAGCCGACCATACTGCCTGGTTCACCATCAGCACCAAGATCATACTGATAAGAGGTTTCAACTTTATCTTCCAGTCGCCCATCCGCATGGCACTTCCTCCCCTCATCTCATCAATTCGTTTCTAGCATAGACGGCAACCTGTCGGCTGCCCAG
The DNA here is from genome assembly GCA_036703705.1 of Candidatus Obscuribacterales bacterium. Classification (GTDB taxonomy): domain Bacteria; phylum Cyanobacteriota; class Vampirovibrionia; order Obscuribacterales; family Obscuribacteraceae; genus DATNRC01. The sequence goes on along the minus strand of DATNRC010000404.1, from coordinate 3,573 downwards.
AGAAAGGTCTTGTCGGCAGTTTACATTTTTTCGCGAGTGCGCATTGATGTTTTCATTAGGCTGTTGCCGCTCGGGTCAGTCGAGAATAGGTTCGAGCGCTCCCATCGCGTACCACGGAGAATGTCCATATGATCACGACTCGGCTACAGTTTTACCATCGACTGGCACTGCGCAGAGCGCTATCTTTCAGCCTGGTTGCAGCGGCTGTCAGTGCCCTTGGCAGCTCGTTCAATTATGCGGTGCTCGCTAGCGCCACTGATCGCACTGTTTGCCTGGAGGCAGGCCAGGATGCCCGCCGCGCCTCAAAGAAGATCAAGTGGCACAAGAACCTCGACGCCACCAAGCAGCTTGCAAAGCAAGAAGGAAAGCTGCTGCTTGTTGAAGTCTATGCCGACTGGTGCGGGTGGTGCACGAAGATGGACAAGGTCACCTATGCTAACAGCGACGTCATTGCCCACCTGAACGAGCGCTTCGTCTGCGTTAGGATGGACGTGGAAACCCGCCAGGGTCAACAATTCGCTCAGCAGTTTGACATCCAGGGGCTGCCTTGCGCGGTCGTGATAGACCCGGTGACCGGCCGCAGTCAGAAAATACCAGGGTACTTGCCGGCAGGTGTGTTCATCGCGGCCCTGGACGGAGCAGAAAACGTCGTCATTGGGGCGAGCCAGGATCAGAGCGGTTCAGACGTGTGATGCGGCGAACACCACTCGTCATGCCTGCCGCAATCTGCCTTGATTGAGGCGCGGCACAATAGGGTGCAACCGGCTGAGGTTGTCATGCAAGTGCAAGACGTGGTAAGAAACTGCTTGATGGAACCGTCATCATACCGCGCTGACGATTAGAGAGGAGAGCATGCTGCAATGGTGTAAGTCAATCCTGGTCGGGTTAGGCGCACTTATCACATGCGCGATTTACAGCCTGTCCGCTTCCGGAGCTTCAGCCGACGAAGGTACAAACGATGAATTTCGCCAACTCGCCATCCTGATCGCGGCTCCGCACAATGGCGAAACAGCAATGCACGAGGATTTGTCCGCCATGTATCAATCCTTACGTCAGCGGGGATTCTCGTCTAAGGAGATACTTTCCCTTGAAGGGGAGTTGAATCGACAACAACTGATGTGCACTCTTCAGGAAGCTCACCGGCGCATCACAGATTGGCGTAACGGAGCGGTATTTTTCTTCTACAGCGGGCACGGAACATACTATCCGCAAACCGCCTTAACTGTCGAAGAAGCACGCCCGGCTCTGTGCTTGGACAAATCATGCGAAGTCAATGCATCACAAGCCCGGGCAAGTAGCGTTGTTTACTGGGACGAGGTCTTCTCTACGTTAGCCGTTCCGCAGCACATTAGGCTCATCCTGGTACCAGACTGTTGACACACAAATCTTCTGTCCGGCAGGGTGCCGAACAACACTGTTGCACTTGTAATGAAGGCTGAAGGAATAAGCTGCACGGCAAAGGAGGCTGTCCTCGATGGACATTTACGTGGGATTGTTTCGTATTATGCCGCGGCAACGCTGGCCCGAGCCATAACGATGAGGTCATGGTTGGGCTTGATTGAAGCTATGGTGGCAGATGACTTGCGTCGCCATCGCCTCGATGACAACAAAACGCCGTCCCTGCAGGTGCTCGGGGATGCTTCATCCCTGCTGCCCGGAAGTATCGGCGTTGGTCGGTGAGCATGCCTGGCCGCTGGTCACGTAGCCAAACTGTTTCGATTACGAGCAACGAGTCTACGGCTTGGATTGGCGAAAGCGTCAAGGCCAAGACTGAGATCCCACAACTTGTCGCCGCCTGCGTGGGCATCCCACGTATGGTTTCGTATTTTCCACAATGACATTGCAGCGTATCCAGCCGATAATACATGCGGTCGTAGGCGAACAGGTATAAGGAAATGTCCAGTGAAAGCAGGCTTGAAAGCAATTCCGACCGGCAAGCGCTTGCTCAAAGCATATGGGAGCAGATCTCACGCCAGTGCACATTCCAGCACGTCGACGAGCCAATCAAAGTCAACCAGGTGGTAACCAGGGCAGTTGGAACACTGGCCGGAGCCGCCGCCACAGCCGGCGCGATGCGACGTGGCTGGGGGCTTCTTGTCGGCGCGTTCCTCGGATATGAGGTCTCCTCGGCTTTGACGCCCTCGCAGAAGCTTCTTCAAATCAATTGTTCTGACAAGAAGTAGACGGAAAGCCGTCTCTGTGGTGAACTTTGTCTTCAAGGCGAGTTGCGAGCCAACTCATTACTGCGCCGAATTTTCGCTCGCTTTCGGCGCAGGCTCTGCGGCCGCTTGCTTTGAGGTTCCCCGGGGCGATCAAGCCGGTCGGCAGATACGAGATATCGGGAGAGCTGGTCAGGGTTGCGGTCGCATTAAAGCGTGACGGGCAGACTATCCGCACCGTAGAGCTGTCCGGACAGAAGAACGACATTCGTACCCTGGCGGCGGAACTCGCCGCCGCCATCGAACGCAACGACGCCGGCCTATAGTCGACCTCGCCGCTTCGCCAAGCCGGAAGGTGTAAATGAGCCAGTCAACCCTCGCTTCGAGTGTATGCCGGCATAAGCGCTCAGCCGGGATTCGCAGAACATCGCGCTGCACAATTTCTGAAAAATCAAGTGAACTTTTGACAGAAATTGACAAAATATCCGCCGCCATGCACCGCGAGGCCCACATTCGAGGAATAGAAGCATTACGGATCTATGTCGACCCCTCTTCGTTCGGCCTCACGGCGGATCTCGGCGGCTCTTAGACGCAGCTCTTGCTCGGTGAGAATGCCGTGCTGCAGCGCCAGCCAGACCGCACGGCACCGCGGGTTGTATGGTGGGGAGTTGCGGGTACGTGTGGGCGGAATGCGGAGCTTCTGATAAAGCGACCTCAGCCGCGCCTGCACAGCTTGCTGCGTTATGCAGCAAACCGCCGCCGTCGTCCGGTCACTCAATCCAAGAGCGATGAATATCAGTGCCGTATATTCCGTGTCCGTCAAAATCCAATCATCGCGCCCCTGGCCCCCAGGTAGCCGCGAGGTCTCCTCGTCAAACCGGCAGTCCCCCTTCAAGAAACACTCGGTGGCCATCGACATTTTTTCAACAACGTCCGACCTCGTCAACCAACCCACTTTGGCCTCTGGTGGTTTCACGCTGAGCAAACTGCGCATACGGCTCTCGCTTGTGTTGCTAGAAATGATCAGTACAGCAGCTCTCCTGTGCGAGTCCCATATCTGCTCGGCAATCGTCACAACGTCCATGGACGCTTCGCCATGGTCTGCACTTAGATAGATAATGTCGGGCTTTCGTTCCCTTGCCCTTTGTACCGTCCCGTGCGCATCCGCAGCTTCATGCACGTGGACAATACACGGGAAAGATCGCCGCAGGTGTTCCTTCAACCAATTGCGAAAGAACATATCGCGATCGCCAATCAGCACAGAGAACGATCTCTGGCGGACATCACCAGTATCGGGGTGATGCTGGCCGGCTACGCGTACAAATTCAGATTCCATTAGCATGGTCGTGCTCCTCATGTTGACTCGGCACTTGCAACAACAAGAAGCAATGCGACCCTATGCCGCTCGCAATTG
>DATNRC010000403.1:0-4387 GCA_036703705.1 Candidatus Obscuribacterales bacterium | reverse complement strand
ACAGACTGCGTCCCGTGCTCGATGCGACGCTTTCAGACGCGACCGAAGCGCCTGTGAAAGAACAAGGACCCGATTAGGTCCTTCATTGTCTTCCTCGTTGCGGCTGTTGCGTATCGTCGGGAGGTGGCAGACCGCCTGCCGCCGAGGCCGAGGCTGCTGTCTGAATCTTATTGGATACTAATTCACTGCCTGCGGTGCTAACAGGCATTTCCACTCTTATGCGCACGGCAGAAGGAAGTTGTGCGGGGCGCGGCGCAGGCTTCGCCTGCCCGTCGAAAAGCACCGCCCATGGTGCAAAGACGGAGGTCGACGTAAGGCGCGGCGGAGAAGAAGTTTGATTGAACGGGAACGGCAAGGAGCAGATATTGAACTCCAGGTCATTGTCCGGGCTGGGGAGCCTGGCATTTATGTTGCCGGCATAAACTCTTCCACTGGAATCCAGATAGCCGCTCTTGATGTCACTCTGTTTCAATATTTCGAGCGCCTCGGGCGCTTTGACATTCGACGGCATTTTCTGAATATAGCCGATTTCTGCTGATACCAGTCGTGGTGAGTTCACGCTCAGCCACCCCAGGCTGGTCTTTCTCTCACCGTGGAGTCGTTCTTGCATTATCTTGGCAGATGTTTTTGCATCAGCCACGACTTCGTCCGTCAATGTCCGGCGGCCGCTCTCGACAAGCTGCGCACCGACTCTTGCTTCTTCGAGCAAAAGGCGGGAAAGGTCTTCTATGTTGGTGTAGCCTTCCTCCGCGGCGCAACCCTGATATGCGCTACGTGATGCGTACACGAGCTCGCGTGACCGTTCGACAAGCGTGTTGATTTGCCCCAGACGATCTGTGTCGTTGAGCTTTTGTGCCAGTGCTAACGCGCAGGCATCGGCATCAGCGCGTTCTCGCTGATGAGATAAGAGGACGAAAACAAGCAAAAAACCGATTAGCAAAACAAGAATGACGATGCCGCCTGCAAGCGCCACCATGGCCAGCATATTTCCTCTTGCCCTGTGCCTGTTCGGTGCAGCATTGAGATGAGAGGTTCTAGAAGAATTCGATTTGATTCGTTGGCTTTCGCTCACGTGTCTTTGGCGATTGCCCGGCTGAGACCAGGCATAGAGATGAACTTTTATTTGATGACCCGGTCATCGTATTGCTCTCACTATAACTATATACTGTTGTCTGATTAGCGCAGCAAGTGCCCTTTAGGTTTTAGAGATCTGTTGGCTCAATCTGGATCGATTATGATAGTGCCGATTGACCGCCGCAGATGAGCGCTTTATGCCAATGAGGTGTTCCGGGAGTGTGCTCATGAAATTCTTGTTGGTTGCCTTGTGGATTGCGCTGTCGGTGCTAAGTGTGTCGGCTTATGCGCAATCGAGTGCTGACTCGGATGCGATTCCATTCAATACGGAGAAATATGAGGAAAACGCCGATTGGATTCTTGCTTTAAAGGTGCGTACAATCAAGGATTACCTGCAATTCAATCGCTCACCGTTCTATCCCGTTGCGTGCGTTACGGTAACTTCGCAGCTTCGGCAGGAGAGCAACGGCGCCTGGAAGGATAAACGCAACTACGAGACGCTCTGGTATCACCACGGGGCGCCACTTGGATTGCGACGTCACGAAGTTCTGTCACTGCCCAAGGATTCTCACGGCATTATCAAAGTAGAACGCTCTCCCGATGCCGCGCAGAATACGAAAGCACTCGTTAATGCCGTGCTGCGTCTTCTGCCGGATGTACATTTGATGAAAGCTGTGCCCCTCGTGGTAGTCGTGCCACATGAATTGTGCCGTCCTGCAGAAACAGATTTGTCAGCTTTTCGCTTTTTCAGAGCAAAGAAGATTACAGGAGATGCCACGACGATGCTACTGCATATGGTATCGGATCGGCCTGGCTTTGATCGCTACTTTTACTACACCACCAAATATGGGGAGATTCTCGATTGATTGCGAGTCTGACCGCACGTCAGGGCAGGACGGAGTCGTGAAGCGCGTACTGTGAAGTTTGCTCGCGGCGATTGCTGCAAATGAGGACAGTTGCGGGTCTGATACTCCAGAATGGTGCAAGCATGATCTACAGTCAAGTTGGTGGATTTGCTACTTCTCGGTCGAGCGTTTCTTTAAGAACTTCTGGCGGTATGCCTTCCAGCGGCAAGACGAATTTGAACAACGCGCCGCCTTGCGGGCGGTTGGTGACGGAGATTTCTCCGCCATGAGCCTTGATAATTTCCCGGCATATCGTTAATCCAAGCCCCATGCCTTCGCGCTGCTTATCTTGCTTGCCACGGTGGAATTTTTCGAAGACTTTCCTCTCCTCACCGGGGGTGATACCAGGCCCGCTGTCTGCGATTGTGAATGTTACTTGCGCTGTGCCTATGTGAGCGCTGATTTCGATTGGGCTTCCGGGGGGCGTATATTTGATCGCATTCTCCAGAAGGTTGAGGAAAACTTGTTCTATCAAAACTCCATCCATGGGCACGAGCGCCAATTCATTAGGAAGATCAAGCGTTACAGTCCTGTCACTCAATTGTTTTTCCAATCTGTTCAGGGCTGAGCCAATGACTTCTTCTACAGGCAGCCATTCTTTTCGCACGTTTGGTGTGCCGAACTCCAGACGTGTCATATCGAGCAGATTATTGACCAGTCTCTTCATTCGCTGCCCTTCTTCGAACAGCACTTCAGTAAGCTCTTGCTTGGCCTGCGCGTCGAGACTGTGCCCGGCGGTGAGAAGGCTTTCCGTGGCGCCGGTAATTGTGGACAGCGGAGTGCGCAGGTCATGAGAAAGTGAACTGAGAAGCGTGCTGCGCAGGCGCTCCGCCTCCATTTGAAATTTTGCGCGCTCAGCTTCTTGCGATTGCCTTTTCGCCTGCGTAGTCAGTGTACTGATAAGAAGCGCCACTACAAGCATTACGGCAAATGTCACTATATATTGGGTGTCGCTCACGACAAAGGTGAGATAGGGATGGACGAAAAAGAAGTCGAATGCGGCAACACTGAGAACAGAAGCCAATACTGAGGGGCCGCGGCCGAAGCGCGTAGCGACGAACACTACACCGAGCAGATAAATCATGATGAGATTGGTGGAATGCAGGAATGGAAAGAGCAAATGGGAAATTAGTGTCGCCAGTCCAGTGGTGATGACACCGGCAGCATAGCCCTTCCAGTTATCGTGCAGCTTCTGCCAAAGTTGATTCATTCTGTGGAGTCTGAGCGTTGCTTCAATTTCTGGTCGCCGGGGTGATACACGCCGTCATTTAGGCACTCGAGCGGCAGCAAGTTACGCGGCTCAAATCACTGACGCGAGGGGATTGCCGAGCCAAGGGTCTGTTGATGCTGTTCTGCCATTTTCTTCACAGCCTCAAGCCGCTCTTTCACTCCCTTCATTGTTTGACTGTTCGTAATTTGCTTGAGAAATGGTATCGGCAAATCCAGCATCACGAAAGAGGAGAGTTGAACGTGCGATTCAGTCTCGTCAGCTGTCGGCGTGATTTCCCATTTGCCCTCGAATGCTTTGAATTTGTCGGAGTGAAGCATCTTATATTCGATGAGCTTCCCGGGAACGTATTTTTCTACGTAAATGCAGGTCGCTTTGCCGACAAAAGGCAGGTTGTCGAAGTGCTCTTCGAGAATGCATTCTCCTTCGGATTTGGAGACCTCTTTGACAGTGTCCGGAGTGCGTTTGCGCAATTCTTTGATGGAGTCGTAAATGATTTGTGGTGTCGCATGCACGAGAAGTCCCGACGAGACCCCCTTGAAGTCTTTGTCTTTCTCCTTATCCCTGTCGCCGGAGCACAATGCCGGCTGTACGAGTGCTACAAGTGTCAACAAGACAAACAAAGACGCGAGCAAAAATAGTTTCCGATTCATATTGCGCAATCCGAGGACAACAGCGACTGTTTACAAGCTTACCGCTTTCCCGCCGGGGCTTCCAGAGCGAGCGAAAATCTTAGCGGATAAGTTAGTATTGACAACGCTCCAGGTGTCACGGGGCTTTCTTTTGCGCGTCTTCCAGAAGGCGAATCTTTTCGTGGATTTCATGGGCGCGAGCCTCAGCTGCGTCTGCAACTTCTTTCTCCCCCAGCTTCCTCAAAAGCCGCGCATATATAAGAAGGGAGTTGGCGACGTCCTTGTTGGTCTGCCCGAACATCTGTTCTTTCTGCTCAACAACTCTTTCGTAAAATTCGGTTATTTGATGCAGCCCCGAGCCGAATTCGTTAGTGGAAAGAGCGTAATCGATATCAATGAACGTAGCCGGGGTGGGAACAGCAAGCGCTTGCCTCCAGAGGGCAATTAATTTGTCGCGGCAATCTTTTGCTTCTTTCATCTGTTGTTGTCGCTCATAGCATTCCGCGAGGTGAATCAGGCAGCTGGCCATCCTGGCCGTATCAGGATTG
>DATNRC010000402.1:0-7256 GCA_036703705.1 Candidatus Obscuribacterales bacterium | reverse complement strand
CTCGGACTGGCGGAACCGGCTGTCATATATTGTGGGGATCCGGTCCAGCTTGCGTGTTTTCCCAAGGTCCTAAGCGACAAACTCGAGCGTTCTCACATAGAGCGCGCGCTGACTCCCTGGCCCGCAGCAAGGCAAGAAAGGTTCTTTTCCGACTTGGACAATCAGCTGAAGGCGATTGACTCCAAGTCAGCAACCGTACCCGGGGAAGCTTTAACTCTGCGCATCAACTCTCGTGTGCTGATAGAAGCGCATGACGAGCTTCATCGCGAATCGCAGAGGTATTTGACAGGCGTGATCATAGCTGCATTGCGCTTCGATGTGGGCGTCAACCTGGCTCGGTCGTTCGAACCGCTGCGTATCATGAACAACCCCCGCCTCTATGGCATTACCGAGGCCGGTCCTAATCCCCCGCCAGGAATAAACTCTGCAGTGTTGAACATACTCACTGCGCAGTCTCCGGAAGTGGCAGCTCTGGCAGCGAGGGGGCATGCGATCATGGAACCTCTTTTTTCTGAAAGAGATTTGTGCGGTCTTTGGCAATGCGTTGATTCGATTCGCGCAACTTTTGCCATGTCACATCTTAATCCAGAGCCCTGTGAACTCAAGTCGTTTGCCATTGCCAGCGCTTTTCTAGACGTCTTTCGCCATCTGCCGGCAGCGCAATTTTACGAGCGGATTTGTTTTGTCTGCGAACGTCCGCAGTCCTTTTCTGTGGATGAAAACGCGAGGCTGCACAATATTTCCGGACCCGCAGTGCAATACGCTAACGGAGCATCGCTGCATGCGTGGCGCGGCACAGTCATTCCGGCTCAGGCCATTGAGCAGCGCAATGAGATTACTATCGCTCAGATCAATGCGATGGAGAACGTCGAGGTCAGATTTGCGTTGATTGAGTTGTATGGTGCCGCAAGGTACCTGCAAGATTCTGGTGCTGAATTGGTGCATGAGGACGCGCGAGGCCAGCTGTTCCGAAAAGAGGTTCCGGGAGCGGAGCCGCTGGTAATGGTGCGAGTCACCAATTCAACTCCCGAGTCGGATGGAACTTACAAGCAGTATTTTTTGCGCGTGCCCCCATTTATCACGACTGCAAGCGATGCTGTGGCCTGGACTTTTGGCATGCGTGGCTCCGAATACAATCCCGCGGAGGAGTCTTAGTATTTTCCGGAGTTCGTCTGCCCCACATTGCGGCCCTATGTCTGACAAAATCAATCAGAAAAACTCATGTCTTTTCCGTCGCTGCCATCTTTTTTGCATGACGTGCACGTGCTGCTTCTTCCACGCGTACCCGTGCCACCATATCGTGATAGGACTTGATCGTGTCGGGCGAAAGATCTTTGCTCAATTCAAAGTCGTCGTGCAATGATGAGCCTCGTGTTGCAGCAGCATACGCCTTTTCCAGTTCATTGAGCTCGAATGGCGTGGATATCTTCTCCAGAATTTCTCTTATCCGCGTCTCGGCAAGATTCCATTCATGAGTGCGATTGAGGGCGTCGATCGAGTCGGTTACTAGCTCGACCTGACCGAGAATAGGCACCAGGTAAGTGAGCTGATGCTGCCAGGTGCCGTACTGGTCGATTGCCGCACGAGCTTGCCTTACGTCGTGGACAAGATCGTCCATCTCGGTGCCGAGTTCTGTCATGCCGGGTGGCTCTGCTTTTGATTTGTCCGTGGTTTTTTCCGCGCTCACTTCATTGCTTGGAGTCGCACCTAAGAGGGGAAGCAGTTTCTCGGAAAATGAGGCTTTCTGGGATGCCGCTCGCGCCGGCGAGTTCGATGACTCAGTTGGGACTGAGCCTTTCGCTTCTGGTTTGAGAATCAGCTCTATTCCCTCATTCTCGAGCGAGTTGCCGGCTGCCCTGGAAATCGACGATCTGTAAGGAGACTCTATGAAGTTGTAATCAAGCGCTTTGGACATCACTGCCTCCTGCCGGGCGACTCTGGAATCGACATAATGGTATCGCGCATGGTTGCAGATGCAATCAGGAAACGCCCACCATCATTTCACCTGAGGCGGCTAGCGCAGTTTGCACGAGCAGGGCAGCAAGCGGGCAAACGAGCGAGCGAACGGCGCTATTTTGATTTCTGAAAGAAGTTGAGAGTGTATTTGCACTTTTCCGGCCCTGTCCTCAGGGGGTTGAAACTGGCCGTGCAATAATGACCGTTCGGGTGATGCGCCTTTATGTAGTTGTCCTGGTCGCGTGTGATCTGCCATTGGTTGGAAGTGAAGGCTTGCCGGTACCAATTCCTCACCGTATTGACGTCCTCGCTTGTCGCGTAATTGATTACGTAAGATGTGCCGCCTTCTTTGCGTGGCGTATAAATGCCACTGACCATACGTTGCTTGCCTGTAAATCGCGGTAAGTCAGGGCAGTCTACTGGCTGAGCGAGCGCAGTCACCTTGTAATCGCTGTCGAAATGCTTTTCCTTTAGCGGTGCTCGCGGCCTGAATTGCGATCCTTGCGCGCCCTGGGAAAGTGCCGGCGCGGCAGAGACGGTAATTATGAGAGCGGCCGCGATAAAGTGATGTCCTCTTCCATAAGCAATGCTCACTGAGCAAACCTCCTCATGAAGCATAGTGATGATAGCGCTGAAACTTCAGTTCGGTTGACAGTACGTGCCGCCGCCTTCGGCATCATTCGAGAACACCATCCGCCCCAGCAAGTTCTGATGCCCGCTGGACGTTTGCCACATTGCTCTGTCGATGCCCGTCACAGAACCGGACCAGAGATATGGTTGCGCATGCAATTTGGCATCGCTGGTGGCGTTGACCTGACAGGCGTCGTAGCGCACGGTCATGCAGCCCTCGAGATCGGGCGGCAGGCCGTCAGGCACAATTCCGCTGTAGGTGGTTGGTTTGCTCTCATTGCACACGAGTGAGTTGCCGACCCTGTATAAATACAACGTTTTGCCGACCGGGATGTCTGTGTTTTTGAGCAAGTCGACCACCGTGGTTCTGTTGACGGAAGGAAGAATTTGAACGCAGCGCTGATAAATCTGATCCAACGTGCCTCCTCTCGACATGAGGCAACCGTTGTCGCATTGCACTAAAAGCTCCCAGATTGATCCTGTCTCGCCGAATTTAACCGGATTTGGTGGCGATGGATAGGCATTGTTGTGATCGAATTTCTTCAGACCTGATCGACCTCCGCCGGGCACAGGATTCTTTGCGCACCATTGACCGTCATACAGGTCGCTGACAATGCTTGCCTTTGCGTACTCAACGTTCATGTAGTCAGCCGAGTCGCTGCCGCCGGGCTCCTGGGATGTTCCATAATTGCCGATGAAGTTGGCTAAATTGTTGGCGCACAGTCCTGAAAATCCATCTTTGTACAGCTCGCAAGTGCACTGCTCGACGTTCCGTATCATTCGCGCCTGCCATTCCTGTGCCTTCTGTCCTGGATTGGCGCCAATGCGCAAAGTGTCGCCGAGCGGGAAGCCTATGTTGGGCGGATACTTGGCTGGATCGTTTCCCATGATGGGGGTTGTGGTGGTTGTTCCGTCCGGGTTGGTTGTAGTGTTTGTGCCTGTCTGTACCCAGGACTCGTTGTATGCCTTCCAGGCTTCGAGCTCACCAGGTTTGGTGCTGAAACAACCCGAGCCGACATTGAAGAGCGCGATCTCATCTGGATCTAACCTTTGACCGAGGATCGAGGCGAGAACCGAGAGAAGAAGCGCTATGGGGTCAGTGTTGTTGGAGACGAATATGCCAGGCTCGAAATAGAGCTGGTTGTTGAATACGCTATTTTCGCCGTTCATGCGATCGGCATTGCCGAAGGGCGTCGACTTGCCGGGCATATTGACGAATTCCAGATATCCGCCCGGAATCGCGGCCGCAAATTGAGAAACATCCTCCGATTGCACAACCGCTCCGACTATGGCAGCAGCCAGAGCCCCGCCCTGGAGATTGGTGCGCTTTGTCTCTTTCGATCGCGACTGCACTTTCCAGCAATTTGGGGGAACGTTTGCATTGGGCGGATTGCGAGATTCGTTCAATTCCGTCACCTGCATGAGGTGGGGGCTCACGCCTGGAAAGACGGGAACGCCAAATATGGAGCAGCCGGCGACGTTGATCGCTTCATAACCGCGCATGTAAGGCTCTGAGCCGGCCTTGAGTGTGCCATTGCTGTATAGATTGGCTGGAATCGTTCCACCGACAGGGAAGGAGTTGGGCTGAAACCAGATGTTAGTGGAGCCTCCCCGTTTTGCGAATGATTGGGTGATTGTTTCAGGGTAAACGGGACCATCCCACATTTTGGTGTTGTTGATGCCGGCGATTTCGGAAAAAAGTTGCTGGGTCGTGGGGTTGTCGCCGAGCGCTTCTTGCAGTTTCAAGCCCAGCTTCTCGACCTCCGCCCATGTCTTCTGGGCATTTGCCTGTCCGCTTCTTTGCGCATCGGCATTGAGCGCGACCAGCATGGCTTGTCCTACCAGCCTGTTGTAGGTCAGAAGAGAAACCTCATTTTGGGTAATCATCGAAAATTCGAGCGGTATCGGGCCGACGCCCACTTTCATTGCTTTCTTGGCCAGATTGAGCGTGCCGGCGTCTGTAGTGTTTGCCACTTCGCGGCCGCCGCCCATCATGCGGACGATGACAAAGAACCCTACGCCAATGATAATGACCACGAGAGCACAAATGGCTACGAGGCCGAGCGTTGCTCCTCTTCTTCGGCGAAAGCGCATGGGCGAATCCTCAAAAAAACCGGGCAGACGGCAGATTCCGTTTGATGGCAGCGAACAAAACCTGAAGGGCGGATGCAAACATTAACGATTTGTAATATATTTATTCTATCCTATCCATTAAAGGGAGTGTCAAGTCGGCTTTTGGTTGGGCACGGTTAGATTAAGCGGACAAATGGGTCAAATTCGTGGCTGTTTGATAGCAAAATTCGATCAATGTCGGGACAACTTTTCCCCAGTCATGCATACACCGATTGTCCGCATCTCAAGAGTGATTCGAGTCAACTGAATGAAGCTCCCCGTCAAGCTGGCGCATAAATTCTACATATTGATAGGTGTGCCGCTGGCATTCGAGCTGGTGTTCGTCGCTGTATTGGTCGCTCACCTGAATCAGTTGGAGGTGGAAGCGCGGCACTTCAAGAAGAGCAGCGATATAGCCACGACTGCGGAAGAGCTCTATCAAAAGCCCACTGAATTGCAAAAATGCATCTCCCACTACATACAGACGAGGGATATAGGATATTTCCAAAAATACAAGCTTTTTCTGCAAGAGACGCGCGACAAGGTCAAACTTCTGAAGACGCTCACGGCAGACGACAAAGGACAACTGGAGCACGTCATGTCCATCGAGAAGGCCGCAGACAAAACGGACGCCGTGCTTAGAGAGTTCTTTCAATCTGTATCGAATGAAGCACCAGCAGTGGCGGCAGTGAGATTGCAGCAGATCAGCCTTGAGTTCTTTCCTGTAGTACAAGAGGCTCAAGTCAGTGTTCTTAATGTGATCAAGAGAGAGAAAGACATTCAGAAACAGTTTCCTGAAAATGAGGACAAGATTCGCAGCCAGATGAAAACCTGGCTTGCTGCTGGAGTGTTCTTCAACATCCTGCTTGCCGTGGTGCTGGCCCTTTTCTTTCAGCGTGGAACGTTGCGGCGTCTTTCCGTTGTGATGGACAACACGGATCGGCTGGCGGCCGGGCGTGACCTCATGCCGCTTATTTCGGGTTCTGACGAGATTGCAGCGCTCGACAAAGTTTTCCACGAAACGGCGCGCATATTGAAAGACTCATCGCGTAAAGAACGAGCGGTAGTGGAAAATGCGAAGGATGTGATTTGCTCTCTTGATGCAGAAGCGCGATTCACCAAGGTGAGCCCCGCCTCTCTCGATCTCTGGGGATACAGCAGGGAAGAGCTGATAAACACTTACGTCATTGAGCTCGTTTACCCGGAAGACATTGCCTCCACCGCTGAAATGCTTTCCTCCTTAATCGGCAAGGAAAGCGAGCGACCGTTTGAAATTCGTATGCGAAAGAAAGACGGCAGTTTGATTTACACTCTCTGGAGCGCGCACTGGTCGGAATTCGACCATGCTCTTTTCTGCGTGGTGCACGACATTACTGAAAGGAAGCTCCTGGAAGAGGCGATACGCGCTAATGAGGCGCGTGTGCGCTTTATTTTGGAAAACATGCCCGTCGGGCTGGTAGTGCTGAGCAAGGAGGGCGTGATTGACATTGTCAACCCGGCGATGGAGCAAATCTTCGGCTATTCGGCCGAAGAGCTGATCGGCAAGCGCCTGGTCAGTCTGTTTCCACCGGGCGAACTGGACCCGCAAGCAGCGACCGAAGATTTATACCAGAAAGCGATCGGACATATCTACGAACGAGAAGCAGTGCGGAAAAACGGTACCGCCTTTCCCATTCATATATCGATAACTGAGTTCGAGTTTCTCGAGGGAAGGAGATTCCTGGGCATCATTCTGGACGTGACCGAACGTCATGAGATTGAGCGGTTCAAACAAGAGTTTCTTGGTGTTGTCAGCCATGAATTGCGGACCCCCCTCACCTCCATTCGCGGCTCCATGAAGCTCATGCTTGTGGGGGCACTGGGACCATTATCCGAGCAGGCACAAAAGGCGCTGACGATCGCCGAGAGGAGCGCCACGCGTCTCATTGGTCTGGTCAATGATTTGCTTGACATGGAGAAACTCGAAGCCGGCAAGATGGAGATGCATTTCGAGTCTATTCCAATTGGTCCTGTTGTCGAAACTTCCGTGGAATCGGTGAAGGCATTTGCGGAACAGCATGAAGTCTCGATTGATGTGCAAAATCCGGGGGGCACTGTATTTGGTGACGGCGACAGGCTGGTGCAGGTGCTGGTCAATCTTTTGTCCAACGCCATAAAGTATTCACCCAAAGGTGCAACGGCAACGGTGGCCGTGGTGCAGCATCCTGATGAGATTGAGGTCAGAGTGAGCGACAAAGGGCGCGGCATTCCCAAAACACATATAAATTCCTTGTTCCAAAAATTCAAGCAGGTAGAAAGAACGGATGCAACGAAAAAAGGGGGAACAGGCTTGGGTCTTGTAATTTGCAAGGCCATTATCGAACAGCATCTGGGCACCATCGGGGTGGAGAGCGAATTGGGCGAGGGCAGCACTTTTTGGTTCCGCGTCCCTTCCAGCCAGCGCGCTCCTTCCGAAGCGAGCAAACCAATGGTTTATGAAACTGGCAAGCCATCCGCTGCTGCCGATGACAAAAAGTCAGTGGGCATAAGCGCCGAGATTGTATGATTCTGATGCGATT
>DATNRC010000401.1:0-14174 GCA_036703705.1 Candidatus Obscuribacterales bacterium | reverse complement strand
CAAATCGATTTAGTAGCTGCGCGAGTTCATCAAGTCTTTGAAAGGATCGCCTGACGACTTCTTCACCGGGCGTGGTGCCGGCGCGCTGGCTGATGCCGCCCGTTTCTTGGGACGGCGTTCGTAGCGCCGATAAACCTCTGTCGCATCCCTGCTGTCGCTGGCGTTCTCTACGACGTCTTCAGGAGTATAGGAGCTTTCGTAAGCACGCCTCTTGTGTGTTTTCGCATTCTCTGAACGGCTGGCCACAGCGTGCGCGGGCTTTGAGGCAGGCGGCGCTTTGACTGCGGGTGTCGGGGCGACAGGAGCTGTCGTGGATGGGTTGGCGGCGGAGGCAGGATTTTGAGTTGGCGTTGGTGCAGGCGTTTGTTGCACGGGAGGCGGCTGCGTTTGGGTGACAGGGGCGGGTGTCGGTTGCGGCGCCGGCGGCGAGAGGATAGTTCGGGCTACCAGCGCGCCGAAGGAGAGAATGCCGGCAAGAGCGACTGCCCATGTCCATACAGGGACTTCCTTCAAGAATTTGGAAAAGGCCTCTGCCGGCGAGGGTTGCTCTTGAGCGCGAAGAACCACGCTTCTTCCCGGTCTGGGAATGGCCAGCTCGAGTTCGAGCTTCAGTTCTTCCATACTCTGCTGGCGATCGTCGGGAAGTTTCGAGAGAGCGCGCATCACAACAGCTTCCAGGCGCTCGGGAATGTAGAGATCAGGTCGGCTTTCACTGAAAGGCGCCGGTGTCTCACTGATGTGCTTGGACATCGTGTCCACCATCGTCTTGCCTAGAATGGGCAATTTGCCGGTCAGTGTCTCATAAAGGACGACCCCCATCGAATAAATATCCGATCGGGCGTCAAGATCTTGACCCATGCATTGCTCAGGGCTCATATAAACAGGACTGCCGCATACCTCGCCGGCTTGTGTCAGGCGTTGACCCTCCTGCTGCGATTGTTCGATTAATTTGGCGACCCCGAAGTCCACCACTTTTACGTAGTCTTTCTCCTCGTCGTAAACAGTGAGGACGACGTTGCTGGGTTTCAAATCCCGGTGCACGACCCCTTGCTTGTGCGCATGATCGAGAGCGTCGCAGGCTTGAGAAAGAATTTTGATTGAACGCTCGACGCCGACCTGCCCCTCACGTTTTATCAGGTCGGACAGAGGCGTTCCCTCAAGGAATTCCATGACGATGTAAGGCTGCCCGGCAGGCGAGATGCCGAAATCGTACACGTCGATAATGTGGGGGTGCTTGAGTTTGGCGGCTGCCTTACTCTCTTGTTGAAATCTTTTGACGCTGTTGGTGTCAGAAATCAGCTGAGACTGCAGCATTTTGATGGCGACGACACGTTCCATGAGCGTATGCTTGCCGCGATAAACGACGCCCATGCCGCCATGTCCAAGCACTTCCAGAATTTCGTAGTTGCCGGCAAGAACCGTCCCGATAAGGGGATCCTGTAATATCGGACGCAAAAGGGCGCCGTCGTGGGGACAGGCTATGACGAGCCCCGTGAATTGCCGGTTGCATTCCACGCAAACTCTCTGGTCGAAACCGCGGCCTGTATTTTCGGCAAACACTTCTTCAGATACCTTTTTGCCCGTGCCTCTGCCCTAACAGTGAATTTGTGCCCGTGCGGCACCCATACCCTTATAGTAGTTGTGTTAAGCGTTATTAATGTACCCAGTGTTTTTATACCATAATCACGCAATTTAGCCCTCTAAGGCAAATACTGGGCAGTTTTCCGAAAATCGCCCTAAAGGGGGAGCGGTTCTTTTAACTCGGCGCACTGGCCCTCAGACACATTGAGGAATTTGGCACCGGCCAGCCACTCATCGCGAAAGCCGCTCACATGCGTTGTTGTGACGAAAGTTTGCATATTGGCTCCAGCCAAAGACATCAAATATCCTTGCCTTGTGAGGTCCAGCTCCGCAAGAACATCATCGAGAAGCAAAACAGGCTCCTCATTGATGGCGGCGGACACTGCTTTGAGCTCAGCCAATTTCAGCGACAGGACAAGAGATCTCTGCTGTCCCTGGCTGGCAAAGCTCACCGCCGACGCATCGTTCAGATAAAAACGGATATCGTCCCTGTGCGGTCCGATGAGGGTTTGTTTGCGCGCAATTTCCTCGCCCCTGAGTTCCTTCAGATGGCTGACAATGAGCGAGGCAATCTTTGCCGTGTCCTCGTTGAGCAAGGAGGTCATTGACAGAGGAGGAATTTTGTCCCCCTCTTCCTCACCACCATCGGTGAAACTACCCTCCAGGCTTGGCTGGTCCTTCATTTTGAAAGCGTATTCGGCGCTCAGCCGTTCTTTGCTGTCGGAAAGTTTGTGATGATACCGCTCAGCTTCAGGCAAAATGTTGCGCATCAGCTCGAGCCGTTCTTTTATGATCTCGGCGGCGAGCCTGGCCAGCTGCACATCCCAGACTTTCAATTGGTCCTGGTCGGAAACCGTCACTCTGCCCCGTTCTGAAATCGTGCGCAAAAGCTTGTTCCTTTGCGTCACGACCTTTTGATACTGGGCAAGCCGGCTCACATGACCGGGCTTGAGCGTGGAAAGAACGCCATCAATCCAGTCTCTTCTGTACTTTGGACCGCCCCGGAGCAAATTCAAATCAAGGCTTTTGAAACTGACGGTGATGAGCCGCCTCTTGAGCGAACGAATCGAGCTTTGCTTGACGCCGTTGATTTTTATTTCGCGCTCGGTCGGAGTGGCTCCGGCTTCCCCTTCCATGCTCATCTTGACCTCACCGCGCGTTTTGAGATCGATGCTTATTTGCTCGTCCATGCCTTCGCTCAGATACGATACGTTAACGCGCATGCTCCGCTCTCCGTGCCTAATGAGCTCGGCTTCTCTCAAGATGCGATCGGATGAGCCGGTAGAAGCATATTCTATTGCTTCCAAGAAATTGCTCTTGCCCTGAGCGTTGTCGCCAATGAGAATGTTGCGCGAACGCGAGGGCTCGACTTGGGCTGTGCCATAGTTTCTGAAGTTTTCCAGCGATATGCGGGTGATATGCACTTTGTTCTTTCAATCAAGCGGGCAACTTTTGCTCGGGCCCGGCGGCCTCGGTCGGCAGTCTTTTAGCGTCAGCAGCGAGGACTTCTCGAGCAGCCGCGCAATCGCTTTCTATCTGACGCTTGAGTGCATCAACGCCGTCAAATTTCTTTTCGCAGCGAAGAAATTTGACAAACTGCAATTGCATCGTCCTGTCATAAAGGTCTCCCTCGTAATCGAAGAGATGCGCCTCCACTAAAGGCGGCGTCCCCGCTTGCCCGTCGTCAAACGTCGGTCTGTGTCCGACGTTGATGACGCAAGCGATTTTCTCGCCGGAGGCAAACAAAGCACGGCCAGCATAAACGCCTACGGCAGGAACCATTTGAAAAGGCCGCACATTGAGATTGGCGGTGGGAAATCCGAGCTTGCGACCGCGACCCTCACCCTTAACCACGGAGCCAAGAATTGAGTAGTGGCGGGAAAGGAGTTGAGAAGCCTTGTCTACGTGCCCGGATGCAATCTCCTCCCTGATTCGCGAGCTCGAGACTTCCAGTCCGTCCACATAAACCATTGGTGCCACATGCACGCCGAAGTTGAGCTCTTGTCCCATCTGGCGCAGCAATTCCGGATTGCCCTCGCGATCGCGACCAAAATGATGATTATGCCCTACGCAAATTGAGCGGGCGCCCATCGCTCCCACGAGCACCTTCTCGACATACTCGCGAGGGCTCAGGCGACAGAGATCTTCGGAGAAGGTGAGAACAAGAGTGGCTTCCACTCCCAGCCTCTCGAAGAGCTCGAGCCTCTGCTCGATGACCGTCAGCAAAAGGGGATGGACGCCTCTCGTGAGCGCCCTCGGGTGATCGCGGAAAGTGACCACTCCAGCGGTGGCACCTATTACTTTAGCTTCTTCGACTGCTTTGCCGATGACAACCTGATGCCCGGGATGCACTCCATCAAAGAACCCTAACGCTATGGCAGACCGCGCTAGTAATTCTGGTTTGGCATCGTAGAATACTTGCAATTAAACGCTCTTACTGCTTGCCGTGTCCCAAGGCTCCAGCGATTTCGCCTTCTTGCCTTGAATTACCGAGACCAATCTTTCGGATTAGTCGTTGGTCGCAAAGTATTGTATCCCACTGCCGAAATTGGCGCTCAGACTAGAGCGGTTTTATCTCGCGAACTTTGAATGACGCTTATCTCTCATCTGTGAGCGGCTTATCAGGAGCGGATTGTGTTAAAATTTACTGGTGGATTTGTCAGGCCGGGAGAGGCGTCAGCCCGCTCCAACAGGCATCCAACACATAGCGAGATCATCTGTCTGTGGTGTCTTACAGCTAGTGATTCGCAATAGTTATGTCCAGCACTGCGGTGGAGTCTTATGGTTAACAAAGAGCCGGGTTCGATTGCTTCGTTGTCAGCAAGCGAGAGTGCAGATACGGAGGCGAACGGCACGAATAATCCGGCTGATTACACAGCTGCGACTATTGATGTGCTTGAAGGTTTGGAAGCTGTCCGGGTGAGACCGGGCATGTATATCGGCAGTACCGGCCCGCGGGGCTTGCACCATCTGGTCTGGGAGATCGTTGACAATGCCGTCGATGAGGCTCTGGCCGGCTATTGCACGCGCATCGAAGTGACCGTAAATGAAGACAATTCAGTAACTGTTTTTGACAACGGTCGCGGCATTCCTACCGATGTTGTAGAGAAGACGGGAAAGAGCGCAGTCGAAACCGTCTTTACGGTGCTGCATGCCGGTGGTAAATTCGGCGGAGGCGGATACAAGGTTTCGGGCGGATTGCACGGTGTGGGCGCCTCCGTTGTGAACGCTCTTTCTGAAAAGCTGGAAGTGGAAGTTTTTCGCAACGGCAAGATTCACCGCCAGGTGTATAAGCGCGGGCAGCCTGAAGGCGATCTGAAGGTGACCGGCAACACGGACTTGCGTGGCACCAAAGTCACATTCTGGCCAGATGACGAGATATTTCATGATGTTAATGAGGACAACGAGAGGAAGAAGATCGCCGTTGAATTCGATGTATTGGTAACCCGCCTCAGGGAGATGTCCTTCCTCAACAAGGGGCTGGCTATCGTCCTCACGGACAAGCGTACGCTTGAAGGAGGCGAGCCCAAATCGCAAACCTTCCACTACGAGGGCGGCATCGCCAGCTACGTCGAATACCTCAATGACACACGCACGCCGCTTCACAAGCCGCCCATCTATTTTGAGACGGAGCGCGAGAATGTAGTTGTTGAGTGCGCTTTGCAATGGACGGATATGTATTCCGAGTCCATATATACATTTGTCAACAACATCAATACTCATGATGGAGGCACGCACCTTACAGGCTTCCGCAACGCCCTGACACGCATAATCAACGACTATGCGCGCAAGCTCAGCCTTGTGAAGGAAAGCGATGCCAACTTCATCGGCGAGGATGTGCGCGAAGGGCTTACCGCGATCATAAGCGTCAAAGTTCCTGAGCCGCAGTTCGAAGGACAGACCAAAGAACGCCTGGGTAATCGCGAGGTGCAAGGCGTCGTCCAGTCTGTCGTTTCGGAAAAAATGAACGACTGGCTGGAGCTCAATCCAAAAGCGGCCAAAGACATCGTCAACAAGGTAATCCAGGCCCGCCAGGCACGCGAAGAAGCGCAAAAGGCGAAGAATCTCGTCCGGCGACAATCAGCGCTTTCCGGTGGACCGTCCCTGCCTGGGAAGCTTGCCGATTGCTCCGATCGCGATCCGGGCAAATGCGAGATTTACCTTGTTGAGGGAGATTCCGCCGGTGGCAGCGCTAAGCAGGGGCGCAATCGAAACTTTCAGGCCATCCTGCCTTTGCGCGGAAAAATTCTCAATGTCGAGCGCGTTCAGCCGAGCCGCATCTACGAAAATGCCGAAGTGCAGGCCATGATTCAGGCTCTTGGTCTGACCGTCAAAGAAGACAACGAAGAAGATGGCGGCAAGAGCACCGGACTTTTGCGCCCCAACGCAGAAAACCTGGACATCTCGAAAATTCGCTATCACAAAGTGATTATCATGACCGACGCTGACGTCGATGGAAGCCACATCCGTACCCTTCTGCTCACCTTCTTTTTCCGTTATGCCAGACAGCTTGTGGAAAACGGATATGTGTATATAGCTCAGCCACCTCTTTACAAAGTGGAGAAGGGTAAGAAAGTCGAGTACTGCTACAACGAGCACAAGCTGGAAGCGGTTTTGGCGGAAATGGGCGAAAAGGCAATTGTCCAGCGATTCAAAGGACTGGGCGAAATGATGCCGCAGCAACTGTGGGATACGACAATGAATCCTGAGACGCGCACTCTCAAGAGAGTCACCGTCGATGATGCCTCCGAAGCCGATCATATTTTTGATTTGCTAATGGGTGAGGCGGTGGGACCGCGCCGGGAATTCATTGAGAAGCACGCGTACATGGCCAACCTCGACGTCTGAGGACTTGCCTTCTTGGTCAATGTGGCAAACATAGTCACCGTAGGCAGAGTGTTCCTGGCTCTTGCTACTCTCTATTTGCTGTGGCTGCCGGGCGAAACGATTCGCTGGATCGCCTTTGGTCTTACGGTATTCGTAATTTATGCTGATGCGCTCGACGGCTATCTGGCGCGCAAGCTCAAGCAGTCATCGAAGTTCGGAGGCATACTCGATATTGCCGGCGATCGTGTCGTTGAGATGGCATATTGGATTGCCTTTGCCGCCTTGCAATGGGTGGCTGTTTGGGTGCCTTTGCTTTTTCTTGTGCGCGGCACGTTCGTCGACGCCATTCGCTCTTTCGCCAGTGAGCAGGGCTACACCGCATTCGGTGAAAGGACGATGATGCAATCCGCGCTCGGCAAATTTCTTGTCGCCTCCAATTTCAGCCGCTTCACCTATGCTGCGGTCAAAGCTTTCGCGTTCTGCTTCGTGATTGCGGCACATACGGAATTATTGGCAAAGACGATATTTCCTGATGTCGCCATCGGGCTTGTCTATGCTGCATGTGCCTTCTGTCTCGTGCGCGGTCTGCCTGTGCTTGCCGAAAGCAAATTTCTCTTCGTAAGTGAGAAATGAGCCTGGGCGCTTAACAAGGCGCGCAATTCTCACTTTCGGCTATTTGCCATGCCTCGCCGGTGAAGTGGCAGCCGACGCCGGTAGCCCGCCAAAGAGATCCATGTCGTCCTCTCCTTCGGTATCGAAAAAGAGGGCCATTTCGTTCGGCACATGCTTCAAGCCTTTAGGCACTTTGAAATCGTTGCTTGAGACTTTTATTGTTCTGCAGTCCACAGTATCGAGGGTGGTGATGGCATGACCGCCCGAGCTGAATTTCATGATTCTAAGCGGGATAGGAATTGCTTGTGTCTTCCCTTTTGAATGCGGGGTTGTCGGAGCCTGTATGTTTTCAATGCGAGTTACCTTGTTGACGATCGCCGAGAATGATGTTGGCAGCTTGATGTCTGAGGTGGACCAGAATTCGACGGGCGCTGAAGTGAAGTCCGGGTCGATCCGCTTGCGCCGCCTGTCTTGCCGCTCCGTCTGGATCTTTTTAAGATCGCCATCAGTGAAGTTCCTGTACTTTGTCACTTTCAGCCTGGCAATTTCGCCTTTGCCAATGATGTAGACACTTCGAGCAGTTGCTTGCCTGCTCTTCCTCTTCGCCAATGGGCCTTTGCCAAAGTGTTGAGCATCTGTCTCGAATACTTTCTTGGTGTCCGGATTGTAGGCATAGACTTTGCCATCCGGGTGGGCGATGACAATGATGCCTGCTTTTGTGGAGATGAATTTGAGGCCCTGACTGCTGAGGAAAATATCGATTGGCCCGTAAAAGTCGCTTTTTTGCTTGAGCAGCCAGCCATTTGAGCTGCTGCCCGCTGCCATTGCCTCAGTCGCCGCTTGAGCTCCCAAAATTACGGCGCACAGTGCGACCAGGGGCGACGATCGTTTTCTTTGAGCTCTCACATGCAGGCACTCCCACCTTGTCCTTAGTCCTCATTCCCGATCGTTTCAAGGAGTAATCAGAGCTATCGGCCGTTAGTTCCAGCCGCAGCTTGGTAGATCGAAAACGTGAGGTCATTTTTGCGGTGGTCGAAGATGCAATCCGGATCGCATTCAGCAGCCGATGACGGTGAGAAGGACGTTGTTCTGGCTCATGATGGATCGGCATGCCTTAAGCAAACGCCGGATGGGGTGGGGTCAGCTGATATGGACCGGCAAAACGAGGTGGGGTCGGCTTTTGCCCACGAGGATATGGACACGCACAACGAAAGGACATTGGTTTCGGCCGCTGCTTCTGGCGCCGCTCAGCACGCAGACGCGCTAATCGGCTCCGTGCTAGACAATCGCTACTGCATGTTGGAGCAGATTGGATCGGGCGGCATGAGCACAGTTTACAAGGCTCGCCATGTGACGATGGATGTCGTCCGCGCCATCAAGGTTCTTTACCCGCGCCTGGCATCCGAGAAGCAAAGCACTCTTCGCTTTCTGCAGGAGGCCAAGGCGGTGGCCAGCCTTCAGCATCCGAATGTGGTGGCCGTCTATGACAGTGGTGTTACGGGGGACGGCCGCCCATACATCGCTATGGACTGCCTGATTGGCGAGTCTCTGGCCGATGTAATACAGGCTGAGCATTTCTTGGAGCGCCAGCGGGCAATCGATATCTTTGTGCAAATTACAAACGGACTGGCCGCTGCCCATCAAAGGGGCATTATTCATCGTGATTTGAAGCCGGGAAATATCATGCTGGTGAAGGGCGCCGACGGGCAGGAAGTGGTAAAAATTCTCGATTTCGGCATTGCCAAAGTGCTGTCCGAGGATGAAGTGAAAGATGTGCAATTAACGCAGACGGGTGAAATATTCGGCAGCCCGCTCTATATGAGCCCAGAACAATGCACCGGATCCAAGGTTGATGCGCGCTCCGATGTCTACGCGCTTGGTTGCGTTATGTATGAAGCTCTTACGGGACGCCCGCCCTTCTCGGGCGGCACCATATATGAGACCATCCATAAGCAGGTTTGGCAAATTCCAGAGCGATTTTCAAGCGTACGCCCTGAACTTGCCGGAGTCGACAGGCTGGAATCGGTGGTCCTAAGGTGTCTCGAGAAATCCCCCGAAAAACGTTATCAATCCATGCTGGAATTGAAGTCTGAGCTTCTGGCGATAAGGCATTGTTCGCGCACGTCGCTGAAAGATGCCTTGAGAACGCTTGTCGATTTGTTTGTATTCGAGTCCAAACGCGCTTGTCGCCGCAGTGGAGCACTGGCCCTGGCGGTCTCGCTCGCGGGTGCTCTCGCTTTGGCTGTCTGGTATGCCGCGCCGCTTGCTGATATTGCCATCGACAGACCCGAAAGTCTCTGGAAGATTGATCTGCTCTCGGATTTGCCTTGTGCCAGTACGTCCGTAGCCGCACAGGAGAGGATCGCATCCGGTAACCGATACCTCGTTCTGCTCGAAATCCAGCAGGGACCTCAACTGGAAAAGGAAAAGCTGTTTGCAGACAACTGTTACGGGAAAGGAGTTTTCGAGCCTGCTGAATACTGGTATGAACAAATTTGCCGCCTTGCCAGTAATGGGCAGTACGAGCTTACGATCCCGGAGAAAGTTCACTGCCTTTTGCGGGCTGGCGATTTGCATTTCCGCCGCCAGGACATAGAGGGCGCTCACTCGTATTACCGGAGAGCGCTGCCCCTTATTCCGGGCATGCGTGAAATGCAGCCCATTAACTACGGGCCGGTATATACGCGCATGGCATATTGCAGCGCTTTGAAGAGCGACTCTTATGAAACGCTGAGGAATGCCCGCTCACTTGCTCTCGAGGCTGATAAAGAGGCAAGAATATATGGCGGATTGCGCTCGCTTGCGGCGGCAACTGTGCTTGCCGACATTGACAAGCAAATGGGTGAATTGGGCCGCGGGCCGGAGGCGAAGGCAATTTTGAGAGAAGCGCAAGACCGGTATCGTATGCTCGCGCTTAGTTGGGCGTCGGGGCTTTATCGCAATCCGCGCAATGAGGCTCTGGCGCTCTATCAATTAGCCGAGGTTTGCACCATATTAGGTGACTTGAAAGAGGCAGAGTCGTCGTTTGCTAAAGCGGAACCGCTCATAAGCAGTGAGTTCGGGCCGAACAGCAGTCTTGCCAAAAGCAGCTTAAAGCGTCGTGCGGAGGCTCTCTGGCAGGGTGGGAACTATGCCGCAGCGCTCCTTGAACGATTGAGGGCGAAACTCAAGGAGATATTTTGATGGTGAGCATGCTCAAGGAGATATTTTGAGGGCGAAACTCAAGGAAAAATTTTGATGGTGAGCATGCGCAAGGTGATGGTTTGAGGGCGAGCATGCTCAACAGTTTATGATTTGCCTTCGTGTTGCATAAAGCGCGCTTGCCGAATCAATCACCTTTTGCGGATCGAGCTGGCTGAGGCAGGCGTGCTCGGTGAGCTCCTTGTGTTTGTGGCAGGCCTCGCAGCTGATGGAGCGATCGAAGACCGCCACATGCTGATCGCCATAGGGTCTCCAGCGAAAAGGGTCGGTCGGCCCGAAGATGGCCACTGTCGGTATGCCGGCAGCTGCTGCAAGATGAGCCGGACCCGAATCAACACAGACAGCAAGCTCCATCTTGCTGTACAAAGCCATGCTCTCCCGCAAAGTCAATTTACCGGCCAGATTGATGCCATCGACCTGAGCAAGGCTTATCAATCGTTCGTACAGGGAAAAATCCGCCTCCGCGCCGGTGAAATAAGGAAGCAGTTTTTCTTTTCGCGACAAATGCTGCAACACTGCAGCCCAAGACTCGAGCGGATACATTTTGTCGGGGTGTGCCGCGGCGGCATGTATTAGAACCGCTCGCTGTCCGTTCCAAAGCTGAGGAGCAATTTCCCTGACCCGACTGATCTCCTTGTCGCTAATCCACGCTTCGAGGTGTTTGTCAGCAACGGGAATATTGGCACAACCGAGAATATCCAGTGTGGAGTCTACTTCATGAATGTTCTTGTTCCAGGGCACAGAGTGTGTGAGAAGGAATGCTCTTCCTTCTGTGGCGTAACCAGCTCTGAATCGTGCTCCCGTATACCAGGCGAGGAAGGCCGAAGACAACGATCGTTTGAGCACGAAAACTGCATCGTACTTGTTTTTCCTGAGCATGTTGGCATAGTGCCAGAAACTTTGCGCCTTACCCTGTCCCTGGTCGTATTTATGAAACCTTGTGGTATCAAATGTGATGAGCTCATTGACATATGGGCAGTTTTCCAACACCAGACCGCTCTGCGGGCCGACAAGAACATCGATGATGGCACGCGGATATGCGCGCCGCAAATTGCGCAGGAATGGAACGGTCAATATGGTATCGCCGATAAATCGATAGCGAATCACCAAAATGCGATTGGCCCTTGGAATATCTTTCGGCACGTCCGGGTTGATCATTTGATCGCTGCTCTCTCAAGCTTTGTTGGTTTTGGCAAGAAAAGAAACGACGGTTGCGGCCCCAACCATTCAGTTCTAATTGCGAGCGCATAAAACAGCGACTTAAAGCGCTCGGGTATGCTGAGTTTCACCAAATCTTTTTCCGTAGTGACGATTAGATCCGCGCCGCTGGTTCGGCATAGCCGTGCCAGGCGCTCCACATCTGAGGAGGTATACCAGTGGTGGTCCGGGAATTCAATGAACCGCAAAGGCTCGCAGCCCAAATCTGCCAGTGTCTGTTTGAACGAACTCGGGCGAGCAAGGCCGCAGAATGCCACCACTTTCTTTTCTTGCAGAACAGAGAGCGATTCCCTGTGCTCGCCGTGAGAACGCAAGCATTCGGGGACGAATCTCAAGCTGTACACCTGGGCGCGCGGTGCAAGCGAGGCGTAAAATTCCTTGAGCTTGAAAAGCGCCAGATCGTCGTATTTCTTTGGCACCTTTGTTATAGCAATGGCTGAAGCTCTGTTGAGCGCAACCAGAGGCTCACGCAGACGACCAGCGGGCAACAAGCTGTCACAACCGGGGTCATCGTTGTAATCAACCAGCACGAGGTCAAAATCGCGAGCCACCCTTATGTGCTGAAAGCCATCGTCGAGGACAAGCACGTCAGCGCCGTAATCTCTCACCGCAACGTGGGCCGTCTTGTACCGTTCGCTGCCGGCAATAACGATTGCTTCCGGCGCCGATCTGGCGATCAGAAGCGGTTCATCGCCAGATGCAAAGCAACTGCTAAAGACACCAGCACCGTTGCCGACGACAGTAAAAGCATTTCTCGACTTCCGGCGGTAGCCGCGGCTTAGCACAGCGGGGCGATAGCCCTGGGCAATCAGTCTGCGGACGATGTCTATTGTTACTGGTGTCTTGCCCGTGCCACCGCAGGTAATGTTACCAACGCTGATGACAGGAACGGGTGGGCGTACACATTTAATCAAGCCCGCTGAGTATGCTTGCAGGCGGGCGTAGGCGGCCACTCCATAAGCCCAGGATGCCGGCTGAAGAAGGGCAGCAGCCAATTTCTCTCCAGGTGATTCGGGACGTCCCCAGCTCATTATGTCCTCACCAAACTCTTGACGGCGGCTGTTTGTTTTCCGGTTGCAGAAAGAATGCCGTTGAGGAGTACCATCGCCCGTCCTACGGCTCCCTGACTGGACATGAGAAGCTCGTTTCCCCGCTGCCCGACGGATGCGTTCAGACTGCGATTAGCAAGTAACAGCGCGAGAGCTTCAGCAAGCTCTTCGGAGTTGTTCACCACATACAGTGCCTCTCTCGCTTTGAGTTGCAAAGCCAGGTCCCTGGTTTTCTCCAGGTGGGGACCGCATAACACAGGAACACTGTATGCGTAGGGCTCGAGGATGTTATGCCCCCCGATTGGTGCAAGAGTTCCTCCGACGAATGCGGCATCTGCCAAACCATAAAAGGTTGCCAGCTTTCCTATGACATCGAGAAGGTAGACATCGTTCGCCGCGGAGAATGCCTCATTGCGGGAATGCCTGATTACGTGGTATCCACGTGACGTGATGAGTTCTGCTACGATGGAGAATCTTTCGGGATGGCGAGGAACAATGATGAGGCGCAAGTCTCGATTCTGAAAAGAGGGATGCTTTCTAAGCAAGCCAAAAGCCTCGAGGACTGCACTTTCTTCTGAGTCGTGCGTTGAGCCGGCTACGACAACCAGGCTTTCTTCATCAAGATTGAGAGCCTTTTTCAGCTTCTGCACTTCTGGCTCAGGTTTTGCGATCAAGCCGTCAAACTTCATATTTCCAAGAACGATAGTTCTTTCGCTGGCGGCACCTACGGAAATGTATCGCTCTTTCTCTTCTTTTGTTTGCACACCAATGGCTTCTATCTTTCTCAGTGTGGGCCCGAATAATGCGCGCAGCCGCATGTAGAATCGGTGCGATCGTGGTGAGAGCCTGCCGTTCACTACGGCGAGAGGAATGAGGCGACGAGCACACTGGTCTATAAAGCCCGGCCATATTTCAGTTTCAACGATGACGACCAGTTGCGGTTTAAGCACGTTCAGCCAATTCTTAGTTGCCCACGGCACATCGTAAGGAAAGTAAATGACAGTTGCCCAGTCGCCCACACGCTCTCTGGCCAGTTGTTGCCCGGTGCCCGTCGTGGTTGAAACGACAACCGGGATTTCGGGGTGGTTGATGCGAAAGGCTTCCAGCAGGGGGCGAAGAGCATTGAATTCGCCGACGGAGACAGCGTGAAACCAGACCGGACGTGGCTGCCGGGGAAAGGTTTTTCGCACCGATTCTGGAACGAAACCCAACTTTTGCGCCAATCCGTACCGCGCCTTCTTCTTCACCAGGAAAATGGGTGAAGCAATGAGGAGGAATATGACGCTAAAGAGGTTGTAGAGAGCGATCACAGGAGGTTTCGTTCGCGCAAATTGGCTTTTTTATACCTGTAATGCGATACAAGTAGAGAATCTGCGACGGAACTGAACGTTGTCACAATGTTTCAAGACGTTTACTCTTGAGCAACTAAGTGTATGGGTATGAGGCACTCTTATGCCAGGTAAAACATCTAATGACAGCCCCATTGTTTTACAAATCTGGAATTATCTGAGCATTGCAGCCGAATGTAGGCCAATGCTCGGCGCAAGTCTCCCAATTGGTGGCGTCAGAAAAACTGCCGAATTTCTGACAGGTCCGGGGCTATCGGAAGTGGGTCGGAAGGCGTCAGAAAAACTGCCGAATTTCTGACAGCTCCAGGGAGTTATCGGGACCGGGGTCGGAAGGTGT
>DATNRC010000400.1:0-6735 GCA_036703705.1 Candidatus Obscuribacterales bacterium | reverse complement strand
ACAACCGGCGTTCGCTCGTCCGATCCGCCAGAGCCGGGTGCCCGCCTGTCTTGCCGACCTTGTTCGGCAAACAACTGGGCGAAAGATCGCGTCAGCGTGATCGCGACGGCATACTGGCTGAACTCAGGCGTTATCTTCGCCAGATCGCTCAGTGCTGCCCGATAGTTTCCATTGCCGGCAAATACCTGGGAGCGCCGCAAAAGCGCCTCATTGGCAATCTCCCTTTGGGCGGCTGATAACGAGCCGCCGCGGGCAACATAAAGCTGATCGCAGGTGCGCACCGCATCGTTGAGCCGGTTTTCCGCCAATGCCTGCCTGGCCTCCGCTGCAATCTTTTCGACGTACAGATAATGGAGGACAGGCGGAAGAGCAAAGAGAACGGCCGACAACACGACCGCCAGATAAGCTCCACGGGCAGGTCGCGCGCTCCGGAAGAGCCATGCCGGCGCCACTTTTTTGGCATGAGCAGTAAATCGGCTCCAGGCGGCGGTTATGGCAGCCAGCCCGCGCCAGGCTTCCCGCTGGGCGGAATCAGTCTCGCCGTCACTGTCTCTCAGTTGCGGGGCGCCACAATCCTGGCAGAATCTGTCATCCTGAGCCGTTTCAGCCCGACAGAAGCGACAGCTCAACCGCTGAGTCTCGGTTTCGTATTGGTCGATGCTTATTTCGGGCGCCCATGTGGCGCTAAGCTCGTAGTCTTGAGAGAGCGGTAAAAAATCCGTTTCTCGTACAGTAGACAAATCAGCCAGCCCCGCTTGACTTTCAGGCTTTAGAGGACACTGTCAGTTTAGCATCAGGCGGACCTGCCGCCGATTTCCGGTCAGACTCCGCTCAGGCAGTCATTCTTACGCAGAGTTGATAGTGAAAAGCTACACAACAAGTATTCAACATACGGATGGTAATATAATCGCCGTCGGCGCGTAGGGGCAAAATCAAGTGACTGAAGATCTCGTCAAAGCCGAAAAAGCAGCCTTCCGGCAAGCGGTAACGGCACTATATATCCCGCTGTCCCTCTTTCTCTCCTGCGTTGCATCCGCAGCCGGCGTCTATCTTATATATAACAGCTATGCCGTCGGCTGGGCGTTCGTTACCGTTGCATTTACGGTGATTATCAGCGCCTTTGTCGCCTTGATTCGCTTTCAGAACAAATACAGAGCCAAAGGTTTGGTCGGGCGGGCGGAAGCCACTGCTCAGGATGAACTGGTAAGCGCTCACCGGGAGTGATGCCACTTCGAACTGATTGGATATTTTCCTGTCACTCTCGGCGATTGACAGCTTAATTGCTGTCAGGAGGCGGCGTTCGTGACCTGTCGATCGACGCGAAAGTCACTCTCAGCGATTGAAAGCTTAATTGCTGTCAAGAGAGCCAGGATTTGACAGGCTGTTTGCAGTGTCCTCTTAGGTCCTAAGTAATCCGGCGGAAGAAGAAAATTATGGGATTGGGGGTAACATTCCATAAGCTTCCTATACTCTTCACAACCTGCCAGTGGACTAAACTAAAAATGTTCCCGCACTCAAGTCAATTTCAAATGCACCTGACCCAACAACCCCGTTGTGTTAGCGTTCGCGCGATATTGACGCTTCCTAACTTCCGACAAGTATGAGCGTCTTCAAAGAGTAAGGGAGGAATCCAGGATGGAAGTATTCACTGACCCTTGGGTATTAGTTTGTGTGCTGGCAATGCCAATCGTGATAATCGGCCTGGCGAAAGCCTGGAAGAAAGTCAAAGTGCAGACTGCCGCGAAGAAAGAGGCACAGTCATAAGGAAGCAAATCTAGACCATCCAACAAGTTTCATACGCGACATTGCGTATCAGTCTTGCTCGGCACGGCAGCGCGAGGGGCACCATTCGTGGTGCCCTTTTCGTGCGTTGCCGCCTTTGCCTGCGCCACTCCGGACCAATCGGCTGTAAGCGAGTTTCCGCTCCGCGCGGGTTTCCGCTTCCGCGCGAGTTTCCGCTTCCGCTCCGCGCGGGTTTCCGCCTCCCGCGAGTTTCCGCTTCCGCGCGAGTTTCCGCTCCGCGCGATGGCCAACGAAAAGCCCGGACAATGTCCGGGCTTGCGCATATCTGGAACGTGACGCGCTTAGCGCTTGGAGAATTGGAAGCGTTTGCGGGCGCGCTTGCGGCCGTATTTCTTCCTTTCTTTTACGCGTGGATCGCGAGTAAGCAAACCGTCTGTTCTCAAAACGGGGCGATTCTGCGGAGCGGCCTCGCCGAGAGCGCGAGCAATGCCGTGACGAATGGCGCCGACTTGACCGGCAACGCCGCCACCACGGACGGAGACGATGACGTCGAAGCGCCCTGTGGCATCAGCGGCCACAAAAGGATGCTGCAATTCTTTCGTCAACCCTGGGCGACCGCCAATGTAATCTTCTATCGTTCTGCCGTTGATAGAGACTTTTCCGGTGCCGGGGATCAAACGCACGCGCGCCGTCGCTGACTTCCGTCTGCCTGTGCCGTAATACTGAATAACGCTGGTCATTGTGTCCGCTTCCTCTTCCTTTGTGGTGCGTAGTCTGCCGATTAGTCGACCCAGACAAATGGCTCGGGCTGTTGGGCGGCATGGGGATGTTCCGCGCCGGCATAAACTTTCAATTTCGTAAATTGCCTGTCACCAAGTCTGGTGTGTGGCAGCATGCCTCTCACCGCACGCTCGACGACGGCCGTCGGCCTTCTTGAGCGCAGGGACTTCAGCGTCTCTTGCTTGAAGCCGTGCGGATAACCGGAATGGCGAGAGTAAACCTTCTGCGTCTCTTTCTTGCCGGTAACTCCGATCTTCTCGGCGTTGATGACGATGACGAAATCACCGCAGTCGACATGAGGGGTAAATTGGGGCTTGGTCTTGCCTCTCAAAACATCGGCAACGCGAGTCGCCAAACGGCCAAGAGTTTTTCCCTCGGCATCGATGACGTACCACTTCTGCGTCACATCTTCTCTTTTCGCGCTGTATGTTCTCACGACCATGGTCCTTCTTTTTCGTGGCGCTTCCGGGCGCACTTATCGTTTTTCCGTTGTCGATTCCTCGATGGGAATCTGCGCTCGCTTTTTACTCCGCCGCCTGTCCTCTTGCGAGCCTTCTTGGAACAACCTGTAAACATCGGGATACTTTACCGAGTTTAAGGTCAAACCCCAGGGCGGTGCGGTGGGTCCGGACAGATTGCGATTCGCTCCGTGCAGAGCTTCGACAAAGCCCTCGGGTGTTCTCTTGCCGAGCCCAATTTCAATGAGTGTTCCGACAAGGATTCGCACCATATTGTACACGAAGTGATTAGCGGCAATCCAGAATTCAAGCTCTCCTTCACCGAAATTCAACAATTCTGCACGAGAAACATGGCATGTGGCCGAGGTCCGATCGGAATTGCTGGACTTGAATGACGAGAAATCGTGCGTGCCGACGATGCGCCCGGCGCAGCTTGACATCAAGCCGATATCGAGCGGCAGAGGCAGGAAGTAATGGCTGTCGTGATAGAGGGCGGAGCGCTGCGGGCGGTTTAGAATCCTGTAAACATATTCTCTTTCCACGGCCGAAAAGCGCGCGTGGAAGTCGTCCGGCACGATTTGCGCTTTGACGACCGAGATGTCTTGCGCCAGTATGCCGTTCAATCCCCATAAGAGCCGCCAGAAATCGCCGTCGAAATCGGCGACGTCAAAATGCGCCACCTGTCCTTTAGCATGCACGCCGGTATCCGTGCGCCCCGACAAAGTGACCCTCAAAGGTGCGCGAAAAAACACGGCCAGAGCCCTTTCCAGCTCAAGCTGGACGGTGCGCACGCCTGTTTGATACTGAGAGCCATGGAAATTCTTTCCGTGGTACTCGAGAAGTAGAGCAAGACGAGGCAATTGACGTTTGCTTGATTTCAGACAAGCTGGATGATCGCCATCGGAGTGGCATCGCCGCGCCGGAAGCCGGCTTTGAGAATGCGGGTGTAGCCGCCCTTGCGGTCTTTGTAGCGCGGCGCGAGCTCGTCAAAAACGCGCTGGGTCACTTCCTTGTCGTAGAGGAAAGCGTTGACCTGCCTGCGCAAATGCACGGAGCGGGCAATTTCCCTGGCCGCATTGACGTCACCCTTCTTCGCTTTCTCTTGAAGCTGTGCCCGATCTGCCACAAAACCCTTCTTGCCCTTGGTGATCATTCTTTCCACTTCGGGGCGAACGGCCTTGGCTTTGGCAAGAGTAGTGATGATTTCGTCGTGGCGCAGAAGCTCCGTAGCCAGCGCGCGCAATAATGCGGTGCGCTGATCTTGCGGACGTCCTAGACGATTGCCTGGTACACGGTGACGCATAATTCCAACTTCCTTTTCACAGATAGACGCCTCGGGGCGCCCCTCTTCGTCCTTACTTATCCTTGGGCGTATCGGCAAGTGTCAGCCCGAACTGCCTCAGTCTTTCAATGACTTCGTCAGCGGACTTCTTACCGAAGTTTTTGATGTTCATAAGATCGTCATAGGTCAGCTTGAGGAGCTCACCCAGAGAGTTGATATTAGCCCGCTTCAAGCAGTTGTAAGCGCGCACGGAGAGCTCGAGCTCCTCAATAGAGATGGAGCTGTGCTTGCCGTCTTGCTGCGTGGGCTGAGTAGCAGCAGGCACCATCGGCTTGCCGGATAGCTCAGCGATAGGCACCAGATGCTCGATCAATTGTCGCGAGGCCTGCGAGATTGCTTCGGTGGCGTCGATGGCTCCGTTGGACCAGATTTCCATCGTCAGCTTGTCGAAGTCGGTCGATTCGCCTACGCGCGTGGGCTCGACGTTGTAGCTGACCTTGCGCACGGGCATGAACACGGCGTCGATGGGCAGAACGTCGATCGCTTGCTTGTAGTGGCTGTGGGAGTCGGCAGGAACATAGCCGCGGCCGCGCTCGACCGTGATCTCGGCTCTTATGCGTCCGCCTTCCGCCAGCGTGCAAAGCTGCCAGTCGGGATTGATGATGGTGGCGTCAGCAGGGCAAATGATATCGCGGCCGGTGACGGGACCGGAACGCTCGACATCAAGATGCAGGTATTGGGGATCGTTGCTGAACGTTTTCACAACGAGACCCTTGAGATTGAGCATGATGTCGATGACATCTTCCACGACACCAGGGATGGTGGTGAACTCGTGGGTGATGCCTTCGATTCTCACCGCGGAAACTGCCGAGCCATCCAGAGAGGACAGCAGCACTCGCCTGAGGGAATTGCCCAGGGTGGTGCCATAACCGCGCTCCAGCGGCTCAATTACGAACTTTCCGTAAATCGATCCGTCGGCACCGGTTTTGTTTTCCAAGCACTTGATTTTTAGAGGTTCCATCTCTTACTCCGTGATTCTAGCCGTCCGTACCTCATCGTTAGCGCGAGTAATACTCGACGATGAGCGCCTCTCTGATGGTGGGATCCAGATCTTCTCTCTGTGGATGATTAATCAATGACGCCTTCAGCTGCTCCAGATTGACGTCCATCCAATTCGGCTTGAGCGCCGATGGATTCGCTTCCAGAATATCTTTTATCAGTTTTTTGCTCTTCTCAGCCACTGAGACGACGTCTCCTGGACGGATCTGGAAGGAGGGAACGGTCACTTTCTTGCCGTTGACGGTGAAGTGCCCATGCAGAATGAGCTGCCGCGCCTGGGCGCGTGAGGGCACCAAACCGGAGCGATGCACAACATTATCAAGACGTGCTTCCAGAAGCTGCAGCAGCTTCAATCCGGTGGGGATTTTCTTTTGCTTGCTGGCTTCTTCAAAATAGCTCGAGAACTGCGCTTCCAAGACGCCATACAGGCGGCGCACTTTTTGCTTTTCTCGCAATTGCAGAGCGTATTCGGACTGCTTTTTACGTTCTTGTCCATGCTGCCCCGGCTGATAGCGCCTGCGTTCGATGGCGCATTTGGTGGTGTAGCAACGTGAACCCTTGAGGAAGAGTTTCACTCCCTCGCTGCGGCATAGCTTGCAAACTGAATCCTTATACCTGGCCAAGTTTATTCTCCTCTTACTTCGTTATCGCTCGTTATACGCGACGACGCTTAGGCGGTCTGCATCCGTTGTGGGGAATGGGAGTAACGTCTTTGATGAGGGTGATTTCCAGACCGGCTGCCTGCAAGGCGCGAATTGCGGTTTCGCGACCGGCGCCGGGGCCCTTTACCAACACTTCTACCTGGCGCATCCCCTGGTCCATTGACCGGCGGGCTACCGATTCTGCTGCTTGCTGAGCGGCAAACGGCGTGCCTTTTTTCGCTCCTTTGAAACCGACGGTGCCCGCTGATGCCCAGGCAATTACCTGTCCCTGCGGGTCCGTGGAGGAGATGATGGTGTTATTGAAAGTGCTCTGAATGTGCACAACACCTTGCAGCACATACCGGCGCTCTTTCTTCTTGGTCCTTGCTTTTGGGGACTTAGCCATGGCTCGTTTTCTCTATCCTTTTTTGTTTGCTTCCAATTCGCCTTTGGGTGTTTTCCTGTCCATCCTGGGACGCATGAGGCGCAGCCGCTTGGCCTCAATTAGCCTTTGGATGGCGCTTGCTTCTTGCCGGCGACCGTCACGCGTTTGCGGCCGCGGCGAGTGCGCGCATTGGTCTTGGTCCTTTGCCCACGGGTGGGAAGACCGCGACGATGACGCTGTCCGCGGTAGCAATTGATTTCGATCAGCCGTTTGATATTGAGACCCTCAACGCGTCTCAAATCTCCTTCAACCTGCAAACCGCCCTTCTCGATTTCGTCGCGAAGGCGGCTCACTTCATCTTCTGTAAGATCCTGCACTCTGCGGTGG
>DATNRC010000399.1:0-9637 GCA_036703705.1 Candidatus Obscuribacterales bacterium | reverse complement strand
CGTGCAGCTCCTGAATGAGCCGCACGGTCGCGTCAGGGTGGAGACGTCGCTGCTCCTCGAGCCGCAAGTGGCGGACGATCGCGATGATGTGCAAGCGGGAGACCGAGTGCTTCTCATCATCGAGGACGACATTCATTTTGCCGACTTCCTCCTGGATGTTGCGCACGAGCATGGCTTCAAGGGCCTTATTGCCGTAAGGGGCGAGCAGGGTCTCGACATGGCGAGGCGCTTCAGCCCGAATGCGATTGTTCTCGACCTCAATCTGCCTGATGTGGACGGTTGGACGGTGCTCGATCGCATGAAGCACGACGCCAAGACCCGCCACATTCCCGTGCAGGTGGTATCCGTGGAAGCGCAGCGCTGGCGAGGCTTGCGGCTGGGAGCCGTGGGCTATCTGGAGAAGCCGGTGAGCAAAGACAAGCTGGCTCTGGCCATCGAGCATATCAAAGAATTCCTCGAGCGCCCGGCCAAGCATCTTCTTGTAGTCGAAAGCGACATCGACCAGCAGAAAGTAATAAGCGAGCTCATAGGCAACACGGATGTGAAGACAACCATCGTCGACTCGGCAGAAGCCGCATTGAGCGAGCTGACACACAGCCGGTATGATTGCGTTGTTGTCGACTGGACACTTCCCGACATGGGCGGCACGGAATTGGTGACCAAGATCCGCAAGGACGCCGGGCATGAAGAACTGCCAATCATCGTCTATCGCGATCATCATCTGAGCAAGGATGAAGAAAGCGAACTTGAGAAGATGAAGCAGACGGCCATTGTCAAAGATGCCCAGACGCCCGAGAGCCTGGTCGCAGAGACTACTCTTTTCCTCCATCGGCTGGAAGAAAATCTTCCTGAGGCGCAAAAGAGAATTCTCGACAGGATTCACCAGACCGATCCAACTCTATCGGGACGCAAGGTGCTCATTGTCGACGATGATTTGAGAAACATCTTTGCGCTCACAAGCATTCTCGAGCAGCATAAGATGCAAGTCGTTTACGCTGAGAACGGCAGAGACGGCATTGAGAAACTAAAGGAAACGGAAGGCATTGATGTCGTATTGATGGACATAATGATGCCGGAAATGGATGGTTATGAGGCAACAAGGCAGATTCGATCGATGCCCAAATTTAAAGACCTGCCGATTGTCGCTCTCACAGCCAAAGCCATGAAAGGAGACCGCGAAAAGTGTCTTGAGGCTGGAGCATCGGATTACATCTCCAAACCGATCGACTCCGAGCAATTGCTCTCGATGCTGCGGGTCTGGTTGTTCAGATAGGTTGCGACCGGGGGCGGCGACTTACTGCCGCCCAAGACAGAATCAGTTTTGGCATGCATCAGACAGAAGGAGAAGAGGAACACATTCAACCGTTGTCAGTCCCTTGGGAGGGGCGTCAAGAATAAACGAAGGGAACGGCAATGAAGCGTAATCGGCATTCATAAAGCGGGTCAGACCATGTTTTCAGATGAAAAAGTAAACATACTAATCGTCGACGATCAGCCGGAAAACCTCGCCGCGCTGGAAGTTGTCCTGGAGGAGCTGGGCCAGAATTTGATCAAGGCTCATTCAGGCAAAGAAGCCCTCAGATGTCTTTTGGAAAATGATTTTGCCGTCGTTTTGATGGACGTGCAGATGCCAGGGCTTGATGGCTTTGAGACGGCACAGTTGATTCGCGGGCGGCCCAAATGCGCACATACCCCGATCATCTTTCTTACCGCCGAACACACAGATGAAAGCGATGCTGCAATCGGCTATTCGGTAGGCGCCGTAGATTACATTTTCAAGCCCTTCGTGCCCCCCATCTTGCGAGCCAAAGTGAGCGCATTTGTTGAGCTGGCGAAAAAGAGCGAGCAGCTGAAAAGGCAGTCGGCATTGCTTGCCGAGCAAAGTGAGCAATTGCGGGAAGCAAGCCGGCTGAAGGGCGAGTTCTTGGCCAACATGAGCCATGAAATAAGGACGCCCATGAATGCCGTCATCGGTATGGCTGAGCTTCTCTTAAAGACCAAGATGGATGCCGAGCAACGCGAGTACGCAGGCATTATTCGCGAGTCTTCGCAGGCCCTTCTCACGATCATCAACGACATTCTCGATTTGTCCAAAATCGAAGCCGGCAAGCTTGATCTCGAGCTCAACGCATTCGAGCTCCTTCCCCTTGTGGAAGGGCTCGCCGAATTGCTTACCCCCGAGGCGCGGGCGCGCGACCTGTCGCTTATGACCTATGTCGCACCCGATGTGCCTTCCAGTGTAAGAGCAGACGGATCCAGGCTGCGCCAGATCCTGCTCAATTTAATCGGCAACGCCGTGAAGTTCACGCCGCAAGGCGAAATAGTCATCAATGTCACGCGCGTCGATCCTGAAAACGCCGGATCATCGCAGGCGATGGTTCATTTTGCCATCACGGATACCGGCATTGGCCTTTCGCCGCAACAATTGAAGCGTTTGTTCCAGCCTTTCACGCAGGCCGATGGCTCAACCATTAGAAGGTACGGCGGCACCGGGCTCGGACTGTCGATCTCCAAGAGGCTTGTCGAGATGATGGGCGGTGAGATTGGTGTGGAAAGCGTCTATGGTGTGGGTTCCACTTTCTGGTTCAAACTGCCGCTGGAAATTGCGCCTGCGCCTGAACCTGCTCCATGGCTCACCATGGATCTCGCCGGTGTGCGCGCGCTTGTTGTCGACGACAGTCAGGCGGCACAAAAAATCGTGCAATCCTACCTCACTTCCTGGGGGATGCGCTGCGATGTTTGCGCCACCGCTTGCGAGAGCATAGAGATGATGAAACGCTCTCAGCAGGAAGGAGATCCATATCAGCTGGCGATTATTGATCTTGTTCTTCAAGACGGCGATGGGATGGCAATCGGCCGGGCGATGAAAGACGATCGTTTTCTTTCCGGCATCAAGCAGATCCTTCTTACGGCTCATGATGACCAGGGCCTCGGTGAAAGCGCAGTACAAGCTGGATTTTCTGCCTTCTTGACCAAACCTATCCGCCAGTCTCGCTTGCTTGATTGCGTGGCCCGTGTGCTGAGCGCGATGCCAATTGAGGAGAAGTCCGCGCAGTGTGACGTCTCCTCCCAGCAGATATCCCCTGAGAGCAAGACGATTCTCGTTGCCGAAGATCATCCTGTAAATCAGAAGGTGGCTAAACTCCAACTGCAACAGCTTGGTTATGATGCGGTCATCGTTGCCAACGGCAAAGAAGCAGCGGAAGAATCAAGCCGCAACACTTATGCTGCCATTCTTATGGACTGTCAGATGCCGGTGATGGACGGTTTTGAGGCGACAAACCAAATCCGTCAAGGGGAAGCGCTGACCGGAGCGCACGTGCCCATCATCGGGCTCACGGCCCAGGCTATGACAGGAGATCGAGAACGCTGCCTGTCTGCTGGCATGGATGACTATTTGAGCAAACCGGTGAGCCTCGAGACGCTGCGGGAAACCCTCAAAAAATGGATTGATCCGGGAGCCGGACCGAGCGCTCCGCCAATGGATAGGGCCTCTGCGGAATGCGCTGCCGTCCGTGGCAGTGGGGAAAAACGCGATATTCACGGGGAAGTCGATTGCACGGAATTGTGCAAATCGATTGGTGACGAGGATGCATCCGACATCCTTGGTGTGTTTTTGGAAACAACAGACAGCTTGATGCATACTCTCAATTTGGCCGTCCAGGGGCGAGATCGGGAGCGAACCACAAGAGTAGCGCACGAGATCAAGGGTTCTGCTGCTGCTGTCGGAGCCCACCACATGAGCAAGCTGAGCAAACAAATCGAATATACTGCGAGGCTCGAGCAGTGGGAGAGCATAGGTCAGGTTTTCCAGGAGCTCGAGTCATCCTACGCACGCGCGAAGAAATATATTGCTTCGCTAATCAGCTCTTGGCAGCGCGAGAATGAGGACGCTCAGTTCGCCTCTTGATAGCTCCGCGGCTGGCTCGGACGTTTTCGAGCTCATGACGTCATCAGGCACAGCATGGCGCATGTTGTCTGTGGCGCTGTTTGACGCTAAGTGATAGCATTGGCGCATGCATGACTTCGCGTAAGTTATTTCCAATCTTCAGGTTTTCTGGAACAAGATGAGCTTCCCGAGGTCTATGCAATTGACTGATCTATTGTGTTGAATTTGCAGTAAACAAAGACTGCGGGCAAAACCGCGTCATCTGGTCAAGATCGCGAAGAGGAAAGCAATGGTGTCCGAATCAAGTGAATTTCGCGTTGCTGGACAAGCAGATGTGAATGCGGCCGGAGGATATGATGTGGATGATTGCGAGGCGGTTGAGCTTTTGGAGGAGATTCGCAGCCGCTTTGGCGAAATCCCTCCCTTCTTCAATCCGGCAGTTGAAGTGCCGGCCGTACTTGAAAATCTAGTCCGGCAAACTGTTCTAGGTTATCTGGACAATCCCATCCCGCAACTCATCAAAGAGAAAATTTGCGCTCGTGTCAGCCGGCATTTCAAGTCACCTTATGCGCTCTTTTGTCATGCCTCAAATCTCTCGGCCCTTGGCATGGACAAAGGAAAACTGCTGGAGCTTTTGAGCACGCCGCGCCCGCTAACGAAGGACATCGAGCAGGAGTTGCTTCTTCTTGGAAGTGATTCGGTGTCAGGCGGATGGCCGAAGCCGGACTCGGCATTCGAGTACGCACTGATTTTCGCCTCCGAGCATGCCTTTCTCCTGCCTCCGTATGATCATCTGATATTTAGCCGGGTGGCAAAACTGTTGGCTCCCAGCCAGTATGAGCACTGGATTGCCTTGCTCTCCTATCTTCAGATGTGTGCCCTTTGGACGGAAGCACATCCTGATCTCTCGTTTCAGGACGACAAGCGCTATAAAGATGTTTTCGAAGAAATGGTTGCCAGCGAGCCTGATCTTGACGAATTCATGCGCTTCTACAGAAAGCATGTGCAGAAGCAGGAGGGGTGGTGTAAAGACGAGCACAGGGCTCAGACCAATGCCCCGTCATCAGAGGCGCGTCGATCTTTTTCTTTGATGAGAGAGCGGGAGGATGTGACGATGGCATCGGAAAGTCCCGCTGCGGAAGCGGACGAACCGGCGATATCCGACATCTCGACCTCGTCAATTGAAATTGACGCCCGTATTGTTAAGAGATTGGCCGACAAGCGCGTGCTTGTTGTGGAGGACAATTTCCTGCACCGCCTTGTGGTGCTGAAACAGCTCTCCAGATTGGGCATACGCGGTGAGGCCGCAAGCGGCGGCAGGGAAGCGGTCGAGGCGGCGTCGGGCACCGTGTTTGATGCAATCTTGATGGACTGTCTCATGCCTGACATGGATGGCTTCGAAGCCGCTCGCTTGATACGTCAGCAAGAAGACGTAAGCGGTCGTCATGTTCCTATTATTGCCCTGACCGGCGGTGGTGTCCTTGCAGAGCGAGAGAAATGTCTAGCCGCAGGTATGGATGAATATCTTCCCAAGCCTGTGAGCATGAACGATCTGATCAATGCATTGTCGGCCCTTTGCCTGAAGGAAAGCCAAAACGCCACATCATGAGAGCGCCGCGCCTGGCTCTCTAACCAGAAAGCACTGCGCAAGCGGCGCATCGATATCATGAATTGGTTGTGAAGCTGCTCTCGCTTCCAACGCCATGACCGACTCTCGCCCGGTGAACGCCAGTGCCGTTTGGGTTTTGCTCATATGTGCATATGACGAAACTAGTCGCGCTTTTCGATGTGCCCGAAGCAGTGACTGCACTGCTCTTTAAAAGCAGGAGGGGCTTCGACATTGAGTCCGCGCTGCCATGATTCACCAAGATCTTTCAGCGCTTCCAAGACATAGACCAAATCTTTTCCGCGAGTGGTGAGGGTATACTCGACTCGAGGCGGGATTTCTTGATAAGCAGTGCGATGCACCAAACCCCACTTCTCCAGATCGCGCAAACGATCGGTGAGGATTTTAGGATTGATTCCATGCAGTGTCTTCGATAATTCAGACGGTCTCTTGCAGCCCGTCGACAGTTCTCGCACAATTGGTATGGTCCATTTTGCACCAACGACGTGCAGTACGAGGTCGATGGGGCACCAGATGTGTTCTTTTTCCAGCTTGCTCACTACTCTATTTGCCTGGCTGAGCATCGCATTTCTCCACTTTTCGCCTTAAATGTGAACGAGATGCCGGGGATATTCCAAGGTTCTTGCGCTGTGACTTTCGGAAACTGATGATACTATTCCTTAGGAAAGAATTTAATCTAGTTTTCGTTAGTCGCGATTCGCTTGTCCATATCGACTATATCAGACAAATAAGAACATTAGTTATTTCTTGATTCGATAATGGATAAGATTAATGGTTGTCAGCCTCGAAATAAGCAAGGTTGGAGAGGTAAAGAGGCTCCTCAGCCGTGTAAGTAACAAATGTGAAAACCAAGAGACACAATGCCTTTGGCTCAAGTGTCTTTTGCCTTCGGGTCAGCTCTCTACATTAGTCAATGCCGATGATCTAAGGCGATGCGAGTGGTTTGAAAGAACAATTGCTGAGGTTCAATTCAAGCTTTTCTTGGCATTTCGTCAATTGCCATAATCAAGCCTTCAATTTTAGTCTCTTTGTCACCCGACACCAGCGCGGACAGGCGAATTTTGCACTTGATGGCTTTGCCCCTCCGGTTAATGGCGTTCACGTCAAACTCGGCATTGCCGCCGTCACCGATGGCCTTCAAAAGCGGCTCCTTCAAATCCTTTACGGGCAGACCGATATCAAGCTCCTCGAGAAGCATGCCGCGCACTTCATCAGAGCGCAAGCCCCACAATTCCTCAGCACGGCTATTCCATTGCACGACTCGCAGTTGTTTATCCATCACAACCACTGCAGACTGAAGGCTCGATAGGATAGCCACAAGGAACGAATTGCTCCTGTGCAATTCTTCGGCCAGCGTGCGCAGTTCGGTGTTCGTCGCTTCCAGTTCTTCATTTGTCGACTGCAGCTCTTCATTCAAGGTTTCCAGCTCTTCATTTGTCGATTGCAGCTCTTCATTGGTTGTTTCGAGCTCCTCGTTCGTGGACTGCAACTCCTCGTTGGTAGTCTCCAGCTCTTCGTGCGCGGACTGCAGCTCCTCATTGGCTGTTTCCAATTCTTGATTGGCACGCTCGAGCTCACCCCTCACCTGTTGAAAGTTTGTCACGTCCACAAAAGCTATACTGACACCGAGCAAATTGCCCTCAGTTTGGAGTGGCATCAATTCCACGTTGAAGTATTGAATGCGACCATCGGCGTCCCTGCGCGTGACATTTGAGACTTTGACGCGCCGCCCTTCTCTGTGCACCTGCTCGATCAATGAGCGCAATTCGAC
This sequence comes from Candidatus Obscuribacterales bacterium, assembly GCA_036703705.1. GTDB lineage: Bacteria > Cyanobacteriota > Vampirovibrionia > Obscuribacterales > Obscuribacteraceae > DATNRC01. The sequence continues at coordinate 2,350 of DATNRC010000399.1, read as the reverse complement.
CGGCCGGTAAGACACTTCGAGATCTTGAAATGGACGCCCAATGTCCGTAAGAAACAAGCCGAAATAACTCTTCGCAGCGTCATTGATCAAGGCCACTCTGCCCTTCGCATCAACAATCATCTGAGGCACGAGAGCGGAGTCAAAGGCAATTTCCCTCATCTTTAGATGCCCATCCAGAGGCGGCGTCGCGCCCGGATCGCCTGCTTGAGCGAGAGATTCCACGCGCTCGCGAGCGCCATCTTTCGTGAGTTTGCCGAAGATGCGGTGTTTCTGATCGACCTGGTAAAAGAGGCTTGAATAGCTGAGGAGCATCTCCGCCTTACCTAAAAACAGGTAGCCGTGGTCATTCAGCGCATAATGAAAGCGCTCCAGAATCTTGCTCTGCGTTTCGGCGTTGAAATACATGAGGGTGTTTCTGCAGATGAGCAAGTCGATATGCGAGATTGGCGCATCCTGCACCAGATCATGGCGGCCGAAAATCACTTGGCGGCGAAGGTCCGCCTGAAAGGCATAATGGCTTCCACTGTGGACGAAGTACTTGTCGCGATATTCCCTGGAAACCGATTTGAGCCTCGCTTCACTATAAAGAGCCTGGCGGGCCTGCGCCAGTGCTTCATCGTCGATGTCGGTGGCGTAAATTTTCAAGCGACTGGCTGTTTGGTCCTGCAAATGCTCTGCAAAGATAATGGCAATGCTGTATGCTTCCTCTCCCGATGCCACTCCGGCGCACCAGACGCGGATCGGCTCGAGATTTCCCTTGCTGGAGATGATCCTGGGTACGATTTCTTGAGATAGAAATTCCCACGCCGATTCATCCCTGAAAAACGACGTGACGTTGATCAATATGGTGTTGAACAAGGATTGGAATTCGTCAGGATGGACTTCCAGGTAATCTATGTAATCCATGTAGTCATCGACGTCGACCTGCGCCATACGTTGCGTGACACGTCGCATGAGGCTGGAGCGCTTGTAGCCTGTGAAGTCAAACGCTCTTGTCCGTTTCAGGTAGTCGAGAAGCGATTCGAATTTGCTGTCTAGCAATTGTGTTTCGGGCATTATGGAGTCTCTTCTTTCGGAAGCAAATCAATGAGTGTCCTTGCAATTTTTGACAGCGGCAGCACTAAGTCGATGCCCCCCGCCTCAATAGCAGCAGAAGGCATGCCAAAAAACTCCGAGCTGTCTTTGTCCTGAGCAATTGCTCTCCCCCCCATGCGCTTGATTGCTTTACTGCCCACCGCGCCGTCTTTGCCGGTGCCGCTGAGGACGACTGATATGGCTCTGTGCTTGAAGGAGGCAGCGACTGACTCAAACAACAAATCAGCCGATGGTCTCACAAAATTTACCAGCTCGGCTTGAGAAAGAGAGAGCGTATGATCGGGGTTAACAAGTAGATGCCTGTTTGCGGGAGCGATGTAAACAGTGGATGGTGTCAGGCGATCCCCGTCTCGCGCTTCTTTTACGGTCAAATTCGTCTTTTTGTCCAGAATCTGGGCCATACGACTCTCATGGTGCGGATCTATATGCTGGACGACTACTATGGCGGCCGGAAAACCTTTTGGCAAGCCACTGAGCAGCTCGGAGAGCGCCTTCAGCCCGCCTGCAGATGCCGCCATGGCTACAACAGAAAGACCAGTTTCCGCACTTTGTGCATTCTCAGCCATCTGATCGAAATCTTTCTTTGAGGCTCAAATGAGTGGCCGGTCCTTTTAAGAGTGGAGCATAAGGTATTTTACAGGCATAGTGCCAAGGGCGTTTTGAGTGATTTCACTTCCGTCACCACTGTTCGTGATATCGTTGACATATGCAGACATTGAAAGACGCAGATGATGATCGATTTTTAGCGGCGATTGGTATGGTCATTGCCGAGCGCCGGCTCGCCCGCGGGCTCACTCAGCAAGAACTCGCCAGCTCGACGCATCTTCACCGCGCATACATCAGTGACATCGAGCGCGGCATACGCAATGTCGGGATCATGACCTTGCATCGCATCGCCGCATCAATGGAAATTTCAGTTTCCGCCATTCTCGACATGGCTCAAGAGCGGATGCAAGTGGGGACACAAAAGGGAGCTGTGTGATGCCAATTCCCAGCCAAGCCAGCTTCCTGCGCGGCTTGAGCGAAGTGCTAGCCGAGTTGCGCTTCGCAAAGGGACGGTCCGGACTGGCTTCGTTGCGAGCGCAGGGCGCGCCTGCACGCGTACATTCTGAGCTTGTTAGGAGCAACGAAGATCGGCCGGAGTTGAACAAAATATTTTTGCCGGAGTGAGTTTATTTTCAAGCAAGAATTAGCTTTCATGTGGTATCGGAATTGGTGGCCTCAGATTATTCAATGATGTGGCGCGATTTATTCC
>DATNRC010000398.1:0-3566 GCA_036703705.1 Candidatus Obscuribacterales bacterium | reverse complement strand
TGAGGCGCCGGCCCGCCGCTACAATGCTCCCCATCACACAATCCCCCCCCAGTCCGCCACCGCCTCTCTCGCCCGGGCCGACCACCCATATCCCGTCTGGGTGCGCGATGCAGGCGGTCAGTTTCTGCGTATGGACCAGGGACTGGCTCTCAACCTCGACGTTCGCACGGTGCATGAGGATGCACCCCGGGTTTGCCAGACAAAAGAAAATATGTTCGTTCTGGAGCATAATCAGAGCGACCGCAAATCCGTGTCCAGCCGCAAAGCGGCTGTCAGACTCAATGCTGTCCTGATGCTCACTTTGCGTTTTTCAGGCACTGATGACGTCAAACGACACATCATCGCCGAGCTGACACAGACGCATCTGGAAGGCGGAAAACAGCCGCCCATCAATCCAGCCATCGCCAGCCTGGCAGGCGCGCCCGTGACGTATGCGGATTTGCAAGAGAGACGGCGAACTTTCGCCCGCCAGGGCAAAAATTTCGACGAGGAGCATACAGGAAAAATGACGCTTCTGGTCTGGCTCGCTGCAATCATCTTCCGCCATCCGGGCCGACGCCTCACAATCGAAGTCACTACCCAAAGTGGCACAACGATCCTTAAAGGACTGACGGCGCTCGAGCACATCGAGCGCTTGCAATGACAATCATCGTCAAAGAGAACGCCGGCCCCAAATTGCTCGAGGGCATAGAATGCGCGCTCGCTCAAGAACGCTCGTTCTATGCCCCCATCCCCTGACGTTCATCCCGATGATGCCCTGGTGATGGGGCTGTTCTTGCTTAAACGCCCTGCCATCCGCTTAGCCCTAAATGACGAAAGTCACCCTCAGAGCATGACTGGCGCGCCTGGGGGTTTGCCCGATTCGATGTTAGTCTTCCGCCATGAAAAACCATTCTTTCGGCAACCAAATGTCTCCCTTCCCCAGTGCAATTCAGCCGCGCATTAATGCCCGCGATGACACGCTTTTTCTCGCCAGGCAAGCTTTTTCCCAGGGCATGTTCGAGCAGGCAATTGATTTGCTATCGGCTTACATCGCCCTTCCAGTATCTCTTCCTGCGGACGGCCATATGCTGTCTGCGTATGAGCTCATGGGGGACTGCTATCTGGCAAAAGGCGACTATGCGCATGCATCCGCGTGGTTCAAACAAGCTCTCTATGCTGATGCGGGCACCGTGCCTGCCATTTTGCCCGCCAGGTGCCTGCAAAAGCTCGCCCTTTGCTGGCAGCGCAGCGGCGACATTGCACAGAGCAAGTGGCTGCGCGACCGCCTTAATGAAATGAGAACAGCCGGCAATCATTTGCACACCCGTTAAGTCCTGCATCCGAGGACAATCGTTGAAGCCTCCATCACCTGCCCGGACAAAGCCGCAACCATACTATCGTCGATAGCATTGATGGCGCTCTTAAAACACCTTCTGGCAAAAACAATAATCAACGCTGAGCAAAGCCTCGTTCCCGGCAAAGAAAAGGCGCGACTGGAGCGGCTGGGCGGTACGAAGTCCATTTGCTTGACAATGACAGATGACACGAAAAAGAGCAATGACCTTACTTCGTGGTACAAGTACAAAAGAGTTTGGCGGTGATCTCCAAAGACTGTCTATGATTCGTGTAATGATTGTCGACGACCAGGCGCTTGTCCGCCGCGGTCTCGCTTCTTTGCTCGCTCTTGAAAGCGACATTCAAGTTGTGGGCGAGGCGAGCAACGGCAGCGAAGCAGTTTCATTGCTTGAGAGCCTGAAGCCTGACGTCATATTGATGGATATGCGCATGCCCATCCTCGACGGCGTGGAAGCAACCAGAGAAATCGTCAAGCGCTCTCCGCAAACTCGAATTCTGGTACTCACGACCTTTGATGACGACGAATACATCTTTCTTTCTCTTAAGGCGGGAGCTTCCGGGTATCTTTTGAAGGACACGCCCTCTGAAGATTTATCTGCTGCAATTAGAGCCGTTCATCATGGACATACACAGCTGGGCCCATCGATTGCTCCCAAAGTTCTTTCGCGGCTGAAGCCTTTCAGCCCTCCATCAAGTCAGGCGGCAGAATCGATCAAGTTTATGACCGAACGCGAGCAGGAGATACTCAATCTCATAGCCCAGGGCATGAACAACAAGGAAATCGCCAGCCAGCTGAATATTACAGAAGGAACCGTCAAGAATCATATATCAAGCATCCTCACGCAGCTCGGGGTGCGTGACAGAACTCAAGCAGCTCTCTGGGCAAAGGAACACCTGGGCTGACGGCTGCGGCAAGAAGTTGCAGCACCACATTTGGTACTATCGCCAGATTTGATGCTCACATGGGATCAACTACACCAAAGTCAATGGTGTCGGTTTTCCCATAGCGGGCCCGCACTTCGTTCAGCGACTTATGAGTGATGAGCCGCGCGTGCTGCAAAGCTTCCATTGCCTTCTCCGGGCGCGCAGAGCGAAGTCTGCTTGCGACGTCCAATTGAATGCTCAAACACGACAGATCTTCACCAATTGCCAGATCGGCTAAGTGAGAACGAACTTTTGCCTTATCCAGCCCCTCTGCGAGCGCATCCACTTTGCCCGCCAGCATCTCGATGTCTTGTGACAGCCCGTCCAGTCGTTGCCGGCATTCTCTTCCCGCCACCCATGACAAAAGAACCAATCCTGTCAGAAGAATCAGCAAGCTACATTCTATTGCCGACATTTGTCCTCACCTGTTTTTCTTTGACCAGCAATTCTTCAATATTCCTTCCGGAAAACCAACCGTCCTCGGGCAGAAAGTCCTTGTGTCTGCCTCCCTTCCCTCGGAAGATTGCCGGCATCAACTGCGGCAAGTCTTGGTCCGGCAATCTCCAAAACAATAACAAAGGGCATTTGCTTTGTAATGCACTGTCGTCACTTCAGAGAATGACTAAAGTCACGCCGGCATCGCACAAGGACCGGAACGTTACAAGGGGAAGTCCGGCTCGAAACATCAATTGGGCATCATGAAGACAGCATCTGCAGGCACAAGATTTTCAAACTCCAACACACCGAGAAGATTCTCGAAACCCGATGCCGGAGTCCAATTCGCTCGATCAATTCCCCACCAGGTAAGCGCAATATTGTCGACAGGATCGAGTCCCAGACATTTGCTGTAGCAGGCATCATCAAAGTTGGCTTCGCCCTTGCTATTGACCGCGCGGTTGTTGAGCGGATACTTACTCTGGCACGGAGTTGCGCTTTTCTCACCATCTGGTTGAATCGCTGTCATGCCCTTAGGGCCGACGGCGTCCATGACCAGATTGCCCCCCTCTTTCCTGTATATATAGAAAGTTGTGTTGAGTGGAATGGGCTTGCTGTTCAAAACCGCCACCACCTCATCCGCTGTCACACCCGGCTTTATCTGGGCACACCGCCTGACAATCTCCTCAAAAATTTCGCTGCGCGGATTGGACGCGCAGTCGCCCACTTGCTTCATCAGTTGCCAGGGAGTGCCGATGGTACCAAAATTGACGGGATGCTGCGGTGTCGGATAGGCGCCATTGTGATCGAACAGCTTCATTCCTGTCGCCATATCAGGCGCGTCAACCCAGATTGCTTGCGCCACCATC
>DATNRC010000397.1:0-15140 GCA_036703705.1 Candidatus Obscuribacterales bacterium | reverse complement strand
TGTTGCCCATGACATTCAGTCACTAATTCGACCCCACCCGCCAACGCCCACGAAAACATCGGGGTTTCCAGCCATAACGCATATCCAGAACCACGGCAACCGCTATATCCGTGCAGTTACCGCGGCGAAGTTAGGCTAGCGGACAATCCCCAGGCTTGATACGCCGCTGATCTACGCGCCGCGTGATCTGGCTATGCTGCGCTTCGCACAAAACTTTCGTTTGACAAATTTGCGCCCTTGTGAGTACACTGGAAATGCCCTCGTTGTGGGGCGTTCCACAGATCTGATCTAAGATAGTTATATAAGATCCAGATCTGGGAGACCTTGGAGATCAATTCGTGATTCGCATATATCCACAGCAGCAAAATGATAATCAGCCGAACGGGCTGCATTTTGTGCTGGGCGCGACGCCAATTTTTGGAGCAAATCACGATTATGATCACCGCAATTCTTTCAATCACAATATTTCTTAAGACAGCATTCGCAACGACATTGTTCGACTGTTTGCTGAGCCTATGCGATGCTGAATTCGCGAAGCGCGGCACATCAGTGCATTCGCTGCGCCTGCGCGCTGCTGCATTTGCGAAGCGTGGCACATCGAGTCGTGTCTGGAATTGCGTGATTGCACGTCTGCGGTTGTTCTTCGCCGAACTTTGTTGGGATGTAGCTCAGTTGGCAGAGCGGCTCCCTGTTAAGGAGTGCGTCGCAGGTTCGAGTCCTGCCTTCCCAGCCATTTGGTGCTGTAACTCAGAGGCTAGAGTGATGCGTTGTCAGCGCAGAGGTCAGGGGTTCGAATCCCCTCAGCACCGCCATGCGAAAGGTCGTCTAGAAGCTAGGATGTTGGTGTGTGAGACCAACGACACGGGTGCAATTCCCGTCCTTTCGCCCATCTCTGGGCGTAGCTCAGCAGCAGAGCGCCTGCCTTGGAAGCAGGAGGCCGGACGGGCAGCACGTCCCGCCCAGAGTTTCGGGAGTGTGGGTGAGAAGCAAAACCATCTGCCTGTAAAGCAGCGACCGCGAGGTTTCGTTGGTGCAAGTCCAACCGCTCCCACCAAATCGCATCTTTCTCGCACTGGGGCGAAGGCCGGATGTACCGCGCAATCGAGCATGCACCAGCGCAATAAATTGCGGGCATTCAAAGGCCAGCCCCAGCTCCGCGAATCTCACATGACGCAGAGGTGCAAACAAGACAAAGAAGCGCATGCAACGGCTGGTTCCTGCTTGCCCTAAACACGCTCCGAGGTCGTCTAAAGGGAGGACACGACGCTTTGAACGTTGGAATGGTGGTTCGATTCCATCCCTCGGAAAATGCTCCCGTAGCTCAATTGGCAGAGCAGCAGGCTTATACCCTGTTTAGCGGTGGATTACCGCGTGGTTGTAGGTTCGAATCCTACCGGGAGCACGAAATAAATCTTCTCAATTCGGGTTCGGCGTGGTTGGATTTTGAGCTTTCAGTTGGTCTTGTTGTCTGCGCAATTCTTCTTCCTGGGCCTTTTGATCGGCCTTATCCTTTTCCCATGCCGCCAACATCTCATCGACGGCAGATTTCGCAGGTTGTCCGTATTTCGGATCGAGCCTAGAGACAGTTCGATTGAAGCGCTCCAGGCTCTTCCTCATATCGTCTTGATCGTAAGGAAGCCCGGCCGCTTCCTTCTCCACCGCCCAGTGATAGATCGATGCCTGCATGATCGCCTTCAGGTGTGCAGCATACTCATCAGGCGACATCCCGGGGCGTTTGGCGTCAAGCCTGTCGAGCCATTGCATCGCCGTGGGTCTGTTCATCGCGCCCCACAACTGATCGACTGTCAGCGGCTTGTCTATGAAGTCGCCTTTATTGCTCCACTGATTATCGAGCTTGATTTCACCGGTCTTCGGATTATAGTCAAGCACATTCAGTATGTGAACGTCGGAAAGATATCGGTTGGCGTCAGCCTTGCCGTTAAGTGGAACATATTGTGGCTTTCTTGTCGCCAGGATCGGATCGCTGTTAGCGTGCACCACAAGAGGCAACGGATATTTCTTTTCCGCGTGCAATTTTTCGAGCTGAGCCTGCAGATTCTCCTTTGTATCTATGACATTAGTCTTTTGAGCGCGTCCGTCGGTCATGCGAGCGTACGTCACGGATGAGAGCACCGTCTCCGGCTCCCAGCGCCCGCTCATGAGGTACTGCATCTCGGCAACACCGTCGGGATATCCAGCGTCGTCGGGAAGACGTGAAACCAGCTTGGGCGGTATTTTAGAAAAGTCCATAAGGCGCTCGCCGTTATCATCTCCGTTTTGACGCCCTTGAACCCAACGCATACCGCCGGGCGGAATTTTCAATTCATTGTTGCGCGTATGCAGAGCGTTGATGGCCGTCACTTGGTATATCTGGCTTGCATATGTGCGCACCCAGGTGCCCCTTTCAGCATTGAGCGCTGCTTGCCCATGGGCACGCAGATCATTAGCTTCCAGCTTAACAACTGTTCCATCAGCGGCCACGAACTTTCCGGTAGTAGCTACGTCCGCCAGGGCCCGCGCCACCGCAGATGGTTCTTTGTTGTAAAGCCTGTTCTCTACCACACTCGTTTGACATGTGGCATAATCGCCTTGATCGTTCGATGTCGGCTCAGCCGCACCGCGTATAGTACCCAGAGCCAGGCGGACGCGTTCTCGATCGGTCATCGGCTTGTTGCCTTTCAACTCCAAGATGCGCGAAACCTCAGCATAAAACTGCGCCACTTCTTTGTCGCTCAAACCACTTTGCCGGGCCCGCTTTTCAAAGGCTTCCATGTCCTGCCGCATAGCACGCCGCTCTTTTGTGAGCAGAACGGTCTTATCGGCGATTGCATCAAGCCTTTCGCGCTCACTATTGAGATCCGCGGCTTTGCGATGATTTGGATCTACGCGATCATTGCTCTCGGCTACGCCCTTCTCGTTGATTCTGACAGTGTAATTGTCTTCGGGCTTAGGTCCAAAATACTTCTTCGTGTAGCCGCCACCTTCGTTGCCCTTTAGCACATGTCCAGTTCCATCAGTGTGCTTGAATGTCACAGCGCCGTCCTCTGTGACACTGACAGTGGTGCCGCGATAGTCTCGATAAACTATGGCGCCGTCTTTGGTATGGCCCGGCAAATTAATGAAGTCGCCTTTCTTGGCTACATACTCATCGCTCATGCCGGCTACAGCCATGTTGACAATAGCAATCTCCTGAGCATGTTTTTTTACATCCTCTTCCGTGGCGCCCGGCCCCAAATGCTTGCGTGCTATGTCTCGCACTGATTCGCCGCCCGACGAAACGTATCTGCTCGGTCTTACATCGCGGCGGATAGAAAAATCGCCAACGTACCGCTCGCCTTGCCCATAATCGACAACCTTAAGTTCGTCTGCCGCTCCCTCCTCCTTAGCATTTTTAAATGACTCGCCAGGCGTGTCAGTGGTTTTGTCGGTTGCGTTGTCGATGGGCTTGACGGCAGGCTTGTCTGTTGCTTTGTGGAAGGTTTTTGCGTCGGTTTCTGCGTCAGTTTTCGCCCCGGCAGGCGCGACTTCCGCCTCTGCCTGTCCTTGCGGCTGCCCCGCGCCGCTTTCGCCTGCCGCCGCCACAGGCGCAATTCTGCCTGACTTTTCAATTTGGTATTGCGCAAGAACCTGGTCGATAAGGGGCACAGGAGAGTCGGCCTCGACCTCCCCGCCTTCGAGAGCAGACAGAGCGACTTCCTCTCGCTTTGCTTCAGCTTCTGTTCGTCCCACGGGGAATTCCTCACCAGCCTATAACGGTTATACCCGTCAGGCATACGGTTTGGACAGATGTTTAGCGAAAGCATTTTGCCTGCTTATGCCCGCTATTTTCGCTCTCTCAGCTTGCGGGCAGCTGCCTTTTCATTCCAAAACGCTTCATCAAATTGGGGAATGTACGATTTAAGCATCTGCTTCATGCGCTCGATTTTACGCATCAAAATTTTGTCGGCGGCAGCTCGTGTCATCACATCGTTGTAGGAAACAAGCAAATAACAATAGAGTTCGGCCTTGTCTTCGGGAATCGAATACTTTGCATACTCGCTGACGAATCCAGGCGTAGCCGAATCCTGAGCAGACATCCAGTGGTAGGGATCATCGAATTCACGAGGTTGTACGTCGGACGGATCGCTGCCTAAGTAATGGTGCAACTCAATGGCTCTGTCCAGCTCGTACTGAAAATCGTCACCCTGAAGTTTTCCCCACGCCGCATCTGCATAGCCGTGAAAAGTATCACGGAAATCGATAGCGTGATAAATCTCATGATGGAAAGTTCTGCGCCCGTGAATGACGCTGAATCTAAACACGGAGACATCGAGAAAGAGGGTGTCTACATAATGAAGACCAACTTTGAGCGTGCCGGCAGCGCGCTTTTCGCCCAATCGCAGATTTCTGCACAAAACAATCTGCTCGATGCGAGTCTTCTCTATCGCTTCCTTTGGATAGAGCCGCATCTCTTCAACGATTTTGCTTTTGGCATTTTTGAGCTGAGTATTTGTAGGCGCGTCATAAGAAAGATCGGCGCAGTCAAGCTGATCTTTTGTGACAATCTTAATTCCATAGTCCCGTCCCAGCGCCCGCAGGTCGTCATCTGCAGTCTCAGCTGGCTGCAATTCGTAAACGCCGAGCGCCCTTAGAAAACAGCGCTCCGCAGCAACACTCAAATCTCTTAACGAATCCATCGGACCAGAAGATAAATCGTTTCAGTGGACAGACGACCAGGTGTTCTCCTTGGTTCGCTCGCAAGCGCGATGGTAATGGTTGAAAACAATCACTTGTGGCGCTTTGATGTGTAAAGTCTACCACCGCCAGAGCGAGTGACTAACCGGCGCGCTGCACTCGGTCACCCTTTGCGTGAACCAATTGCTCCTTTGACTCGACGATTTGCATCTGGCGGATAGACGTGCCGCCATCCATGGAAGAAACAACCGAAAAGCCAGCCTCATCTTGTTCAACAGCTTCTCTCGCGGCAAGCGCACCGGCTGCGCACACGGCTATAGCCATTGCCAAAGCTGTTCTCTTCTTGGTCATTTCTTTCTCCTCCGACCCTTTTCTTCACAACTTACGCTTATTGCATGACATTTCAGGGACCAAATCCGGGCATTTCTCGGTCGGGTCATTAATCCGGGACTGCCCGCTTACAGCCGTACAGCCTTGCAGACTCACAGCCTTACAGACTTGCAGACTCACAGCCCTACAGCCTTGCGGACTTGCAGACTGGCAGACCCACAGCCCTGCAGAAGCAATAACGGGGTCGACCTGGCATTTAGGGGGAGCTTTATCCAGTAATGAGCTAATCTATAGATTCATGAAGAACGTTTTGATAGTCATTGCCGCGATCGTCGGCTTTTTCTTCGTCCTGGGGCTCTTTTGGCGCCTTTTGGGCCTTCTGACACTTCTTAGCTGGGTCATAGCGTTCGTCGTCTTTTGGGGAGTGGTGGCTTATGTTTGCTACCTGATTTTCTTCAAGAAGAAAGCCCAGGCTGTCGTCTCTGAGATTTCAAAAAGCTTCAAGCTCTATGACCCTCACAAGTCGTCAGTCCTTTTGTTTAGAAGTCCACCCACCATTCAGGATTTAGCCCTGCTCAATGACGAGCTGCACGTAACCAAGCTAGAGCTGAATGGACAAGCCTTCAGGGTCGACAACGACACCAAGGTCGTCATACTAGACGAAAAGGACGCCCAGTCCGTGAAAGTAAAGATCGCCGGCAAAGATGCAAAAGAGCGAGTCGGCTGGGTTCACCGCTCGTCGGTCGTCAGCGAAACGAAGCAGCTGCCGCATAAGTGATAAGAGAGAGAATTGCAAGCAAACCAGGTAGGGCTGACAAGACCATTCTTATCTGGCTCCCACAAAATCCGATGTATCGGGCTCTCATCAGAATTGTCTTTACAAGATCCTTTCATTCAGGCAACGCCAGATCGGTCATAATGTCCAGCATGCGTGGATTTGTGCTTCGAAGTGTCCACTTGACGATGTTGTCCTTGCTTTTGGGGCAAGAGTTTGTGCCGGCGATAAGCGCTGAGCCGTTGCAGGGCGGGATAGAGCATTCCGAAAGGCTGCCCCAGGTCGACCGCAATCTCCTGCCGGGCTCCGTCTTTCAGTCGCAGGAAAAAGAAAAAGAGAAGCCAACCGGCGAATGGGTGCGCATACCGTCGTGGCTGGCCGGCAGTTGGCAAGCGGACAAAGAAACAGCAGTCCTGCGCAAAGACATGAAGACGGGTCGTGAATCCGGCAATACGCCGTATTTCTTCCAAGCCAAGATTCGCTTCAGTTATGGAACTCAAAAGGATACTGGCGGTGGCATCTGGCATTATGTTTCCACGCCTTACACATCGGCTACGGATCTCCCTGAATTCACGGAATACCATCGCGTTTTGTCCAAGAGATTCCGCGAGGTGTCCGATGACAAAGTGACGATCGCAACACGCGTCATTGTCGCTCGTGTGGGCAGACAATCGCGGCTTGTAGAGCAGGCATTTCAGCAGGAAAGCATTACCACGTATTCACCGCTTTCCGATGGTTTTATCAAGCTTTCAGCCTCCACCGAGACATTCGATGTTCAGGGCAGTCCTCTTCTGCTGGCGAAGAACGAGGCAAAAATCAAGCGCGTCGCCAACTTCGAACCCACTGATAAAGCAGAGGGGAACGATCTGAAGCAAATGTTCCGAGAGCATCTTGCCAAGATCGGGTACGGACACCTGGCCCCGCCAATGTGAATTGCATCCAGTTGCGGCTCGATCGGAACCATATGGCACTGCGCAGGCTCCGAAAAACGAAAATCATGATGTGGCTTCTGGAAGGCAAGCCAGGCACAAAAGCACACGCTCAGCAAGGACATAAGAAAGATCACTGGTGGCGCGTCATGTGCCTTACCGGTGTGGACTACTTTTCATCGATGGGATTTCAACCAGGACTTTCTTTCCTGGCCGCCGGCATTTTGTCACCGCTGGCGACACTAGATTTGGTACTTCTCACTCTCCTCGGCGCCTTGCCCGCGTACTGGATTATCGCCAAGGAAAGCCCGCACGGACGAGGAAGTTTTTCCATCTTCGAGAGGCTCCTCCCTGGATGGAAAGGCAAAACGCTGGTTCTGATCCTTCTCGGTTTTGCTGCGACGGATTTCATTTTCACTATTACGATGTGCGCTGCGGACGCCACTGCGCACATCGTAGAGAACCCATGGTTCCACCGCTTTGCATACGATAAATTATTCGTCACATCCGGCCTGATTTTGACTCTTGGACTGGTTTTTATCAAAGGCTTTCAGGAAGCGATACGAATTTCTTTCTGGCTGGTCGTGCTTTACCTGGCTGTCAACTTTTACTCGCTCTACGTTTGCGCATCCAAAATCGCGGAGCATTCATCATTTGTATCCGACTGGATATCCAAGTTACACATGCAGTATTCGTCGGTGGGCGCAATGGTGGCATCTTCGGTGGTAGCGTTTCCTCAGCTCGCGCTCGGCTTGTCGGGCTTTGAGACGGGTGTGGCGGTGATGCCTCTGATCAAGACAGATCCTGACAATGATCTGGATCAAAGAGTAAGGTTCGCCCGTTATCTGCTTGTCACAGTGGCGCTTATCATGGGTGTCTTTCTGCTCTGCGGAAGCCTGGTGACAACATTACTCATTCCTGCCCCCTTGTTTGCCGAGGGCGGTGAAGCAAACGGTCGTGCGCTGGCGTATCTTACACATCTTTATTTGGGTCAGGAGATCGGCACTCTGTATGACCTGGCCACGGTGGCGATATTGTGGTTTGCAGGAGCATCAGGGATGGCGGCACTGCTTAGCCTCGTTCCGCAATATCTTCCGCGGTACGGCATGGCGCCTGACTGGGCCGCGGCCAGGAGACCGCTCGTGATTATCGTCACCGGGGTCGCACTTTTGATTACATTGATATTCAAAGCTGATGTGGATGCACAAGCTGGTGCATTTGCCACCGGATTGCTTGTGTTAATTACCTCCGGCTCAGTGGCGGTGATGCTCACAGTATGGAAATCCGGCTGGCGCCGGCGCATTCCCACAATGTTGATTAGCGCTTCCTTCCTTTATGCATCGGCAGCAATCATCTACAAACGACCAGATGGTTTGATAATTTCCCTCTTGTTTATCGCAGCCGTTATTTTTACATCACTTCTTTCCCGCGCTCTGCGCTCAACCGAGTTGCGCATCGAACAAGTGCAATTCGATAAGCGCGCGCTCAATTACATCGCCGAGGCCAAACGCAAACATTGGGGCGTCATTCGCATACTCGCCCACCGCCCGGACGACAGGAATTATGCAGACAAAGTGAAAAGAGCGCGCCGGGATCACAGCATTCAACATCGCGAAGGAGATTTCATAATTCTCGAAGTAATGCCCAAGGACGTGTCTGATTTCATCGACACCACGCTGGAAGTTACAGGGCACAGCGAGAACGATTTCCATATTCTGCGCTGCAGCAGCCCCAGCGTGCCAAATGCCATTGCGGCAATCCTTCTGCACATACGCGATCTCACAGATACGATTCCGCACGCATATTTCGAATGGACGGAAGGCCATCCCCTCGCCTATATTCTCAAGTACATCCTCCTTGGCGAAGGGGAGACCGCACCTCTCACAAGAGAAATACTGCGAGGCGCGGAAAAGGACCCCGACAGGCGACCGAAAGTCCACGCCGGTTGAGGCGGTAAGGAATTGGTCGAGCACAACTGAAGATTGACGCACTCGCTGGGCATAAAGCTAAAGGTCTGAGAAATGAGACTTATGTGGCCAAAAGTCGTAAATTGATCGCCTCTCATGTCCCTCCAGGAGCCAAAGACTACCGCAGGCACAAAGTCACGGCAGCTCTGCAACAAATGCGGACTGCCTGTTTCCGCCGGCTATAGCGGTTCTATCACCTCATGGATATTGCAGCAAAATTCCTGCAAATGCGGCGAGCGCATTGAGGACAAACACAACTGTCCCATCTGCGGATTGCCCATTTCCAGGGGCAGCGGCGCTTCCGTGACGTCGTGGATATTCAAAGACAATCGTTGCCAGTGCTCGCCCTCGGCAAGAAATCACGCGAGCACCAGCAGTGTCGATACCTCCATTAAGTTGAAAGAGCTCGTCAATGGAGTGAATTCATCCATCGCTGGCCCCCGCGACGAGGAGTTTGAAGACATTCAGTCACATCCTGACGCGGCAAAATTCAGAGAAGCCACGCCGGGGGAAATAATCTCCGAGAAATACAGGATTATCGAGGTCACCGGACGTGGTGGCATGAGCATAGTGTACAGGGCGGAACAAATAGCCGACAACAGCATCGTCGCTTTGAAGCTGATGAAACCGCAGGACATCCCCAAGAGTGCCTGGCAGCGCTTTGAGAAGGAAGCTCAAACGGCTCGCGGCTTCGATCACCGAAATCTCGTGCAGGTCCGCGACTTCGGGCTGGTCGATGGAGTGCAACCATATATGGTGATGGACTTCATTGACGGGCCGACTCTTGCCGACCTCATTGCCCAGCACGGAGCACTGCCGGTGGAGCAGGTTCTGGAGATTTTCCTGCAGGTCTGTGACGGGCTGGCATATGCATATGCTCAACGACTCATCCATCGAGACTTGAAGCCCAGCAACATTCTGCTCAGCCGCAATGCGGATGGCGGTGTGACGGTAAAGATTGTCGATTTCGGCATTGCCAAGTTATTGCAGCGCACCGGCGGCGAGTCTCTCGCTCTCACACGCACAGGAGAGATCTTCGGAAGCCCTCCCTACATGAGCCCCGAGCAATGCATCGGCGCAGAGGTAAGTCATCGCTCCGATTTGTATTCTCTGGGCTGCACCCTTTTCGAAGCTTTGACCGGCGCCCCTCCGTTCACAGCAAAAACGGCTGTCATGACCATGCAAAAGCATCAGAGCGAGAAGCCGCCGTCGCTAAAAGTAGGCTCAATGGGCCGTTCCTTCCCGCCGGAGCTGGAGCGAGTGGTGGAAACACTTTTGCAGAAAGACCCGAAGGCAAGGTACCGCAATGTCTATCTGTTGAAAGAGGACCTGGTTGCAATTGTAAACAAAAAACCGATTGCAGCTTCTCCAGCTGCCGGAGTCATTGCTCCGCCAATACGGCGGCCAGCCATAATCGCTCTTGCGAGCCTGGCAGCCTGTCTTGTTGTTACTTTTGTGGGGGTCTCGTTCTATATTGCAAAGTCGCACGAAGAGGAAAATCGGCGCAAGAACGAAAAGTATGAGTTCGAGAAGCGCTTCCTCTCAGAGGTAGGAGTGAACCACAAGCTCCCATCGTCCACCGGCGACAGACCGGCAATCTCGGGGTCAACGCCGGGGCCGTTGCTGGCTCTCGATGAAGATTGGTACGCTCCTTTTTCTATGGTCACAGCCGATCGCAGAGTCTTCAAATTTCCAACCGACCGGTCATTGGGAACGATCGGCATTGGAAATTCCGCCAGCCGACCGGCCCGCGGCAAGTATGTTGCGCCGGCGGATGCTGAATTAGTCCTCGCAGTGAGCTGGAGCGTCCTGCAACACCCTCAGATGCTGCGAAAGTTTCGCCCGGACGATCTAAAAGGAATCATGTTGGTGAAGGGGCCGATCAATGATGACACTCTTCTTTTCCTCGATCATATGACCGGGCTCGAGTTCATCCGCATTGCCCGTCCTCAAACTCAGGAAATAGGAAGTTTCGGCAACGTCACTGATAAAGGACTGGCATTCATATCGCAGCTGCCAAACGTGAGGTTCTTCGAGATATTAGGAACGGACGTGACGGCAAGCGGACTGAAAAGAGCACGATGGTTGCACCAATTGGAGCACTTGGATATGGCTGATGTACG
Organism: Candidatus Obscuribacterales bacterium; assembly: GCA_036703705.1. Lineage (GTDB taxonomy): Bacteria > Cyanobacteriota > Vampirovibrionia > Obscuribacterales > Obscuribacteraceae > DATNRC01. The sequence continues at coordinate 4,342 of DATNRC010000397.1, read as the reverse complement.
GGATGCAAGAGCGCTCATTCCAGAGTTGCAAAAATCAAAAAAGCTGACGCGGCTGGGAATACGCAATGGCCGGCTGACCGACAACGATGTGAAGGCGATTGCCAAAATGAAAGATCTTAAGACGCTAAATCTAGGGATGAATAGAGGAATAACGGATGCGGGCATCGCCTATCTCGCAAACTGCCGGCATCTCAAGTCACTCTCACTGGCCAATTGCTCCGTGACCCCGAAAGCAATTCCGCATCTCAAGAAACTTCCTCAACTGGAACAACTGGCATTGACTTTTGATGAGGAATGGCAGCCCGCGGACAGATCGAATCTGATCCGAGCTCTGGCGGGTGCAAGAGTCTCACACGTCGACCATGACTATTCGCGATCTGGACAATTGGAGCAAGCCCGTCAGGCGGAGAAAGAAATTCAAGCAGGCAGGAGCTTTTGACATTCAAGCAGCGGCATATTCGGAAGCAGTCAAACAACCAAACATTGGCGTCCCGGCGTCAAATGAATTCAACCTGCGCTGCCGGCCAAACGCTCCGTGATTAGCTTCCTGAGCGAATTACCATCAGAAACTGTCTTCAGCCTCAGGCAGCCTTTATCTTCTGACAGAAGAAACAAATCGCCATTGCCCTTCCGATTGAGGTGCGGAATGACTTCGCTTACATCCTTGTGGTCCATGGAATCGACGGACACCAGAAGATCTGCCACATGATAGAAGGTGCGCGCCGGGTCGCGCAGACGCGGAGAGGGAAATCGGAGATCCTGATGCCAGTGCATAAACCAGCCAAGAACAACAAAAACGAAGCCGAGGGCGATGAAGATTTCGAATTGGCGCAAAAGCGAAATGAATACGTCAATGACAAGAAAGATGAAAATAAGCTGGGCGGGCAGATTGGAGATGATGAATTGACGCTTCGTGTTTTCCTGCAGCTTGACCATTTGCTTGCCGAGGAGGTCGGTTCGCGGCGCGTCCTTATGCACGAAACGGCTGCGAATGGTCAGGATGAACGTTCGTTGATTGGTTATGGCATAAGCCGTTTGCCGGGCCTTGAGAGGAACGAATATGATTTCGAGCACGCCGATAAAGGCGACCAGCACGAGCACTCCAATCAGTCCCGGAAGGATTACGGACTGCCGTGTGCCTGACTCCATCAAAACACCGACGCAAAAGAGAAAGAGTCCGGAAAGCCAGATGAGCGAGAAGGGAAGGATAGTGCCTATTGATTTGTCGGCGTCGGGCTGCCCGTGCCAGAGCAATTCCTCCTCGGGACGCAATTCGTTCTTTACCAATGACTCAAGTTCCGAAATCATCTCAGCAGCAACGCATGGGACTCCCGCTGGCTGCCACATCCGGCATCGGTCCTTCATCGCTCCCGGACGGCATCTCATCGCCGGATTGACTCACCATTTGCGTTGATCCCCAACCGGTCCAGGATTTGACGGCCTCGAAGAGAATGATAAGGACAAGACATATGAACACACCGCCCATGATGGCATCCAGATAGTCGTTGAAAATCAGTACCGAAGTCGTGTGCATCTCACTCTGCGAAACGAGGTTATTCGCCAGCTTCTCCTTAAGATGCTGGGCGTGGGCGAGAAATCCGAGCTTGGGCGAAGGGCTGAATATCTTCAGCGCACCGGCCGTCAAAGTTACAGAAAGCAGCCAGGAAAGCGGCAAGAGCGTCACCCAGGAGTATCGCCTCTTGCCCATTCTCATAATCACCGTTGTGCCCACGCACAATGCCACAACAGCAAGAAGCTGATTCGATATGCCAAAAAGCGGCCAGAGGCTGTTTATGCCGCCAAGCGGGTCTATGACGCCCTGATAGAGGAAGTATCCCCAACCGGCCACTACCAGAAAAGAGCTCAAGATTACCGAAGGATACCAGCTTGTCTGCCCGAGCGGTTTCCAAATCAAGCCGAGGAAGTCTTGCAGAAGAAATCTGCCCACGCGCGTTCCCGCATCCAGGCACGTAAGTATGAAAAGCGCCTCGAACATGATGGCAAAGTGATACCAAAACGAAACGTCCAATGCCATTCCCAGGCCCAGGGATTTCACGGCCGAGGAGAAGATGTGAGCCATCCCCACGGCCAGCGTCGGTCCGCCGCCGGTGCGGCCCATAAGCGTTGTCTCCCCGACATCAGAAGCCAGCTTGCTCATGCTTTCAAGTGTGACCGGGTAACCCCAGGAAGAAATTGTTGCCACGGCCGCTGCAGGTTCGGCGCCCACGACTCCTTTGGGGCTGTTGATGGCAAAATACTCGCCCGGCGCAAGAACACAGGCGGCGACAACCGCCATGATGGCCACGGCGGCCTCGCACAGCATTCCGGCGTAGCCAATCGGCCTTGCATGCGTCTCCTTCGAGATCATTTTCGGAGTGGTGCCGCTCGAAACCAGTGAGTGAAAGCCTGATACAGCGCCGCAAGCAATCGTTATGAAGCAAAACGGAAATATGTCGCCTTTGAATAGGGGACCATCGCCGTTGACAAAGATCGTGAGAGCAGGCATTTCAAGCGGCGGCCGCAAAACTACTATGCCAACTGCCAGAAGCCCGATGATGCCGATTTTCAAAAAGGCGGACAGATAATCGCGCGGAGCAAGCAAAACCCAGACAGGCAGAACGCTTGCCACGAAGCCATAAAACATGACGGCGAGCGACAGCTGCGTTCCTGTCAGGGTAAACAATGGGCCGAGAGCGGGATTTGCCGCCACGTACTTGCCGGCGGCAACGGCGAGCAACGTAAGGGCGACGCCGATTACCGAGCCCTCGAGGACCTTTCCAGGGCGCAGTGTGCGCATGTACAATCCGACGAAAATTGCGATCGGCACCGTCATCAGAAGAGTAAAGGCGCCCCAGGGGCTGTCTTTCAAGGCATTGACGATGACAAGCGCGAGCACCGCCATCAATATCATCATAATGAGAAGAATGGCAACCAGCGCCACCACCCCGGCAGCGGGGCTGATCTCCTCTTTTGCCATCTGTCCCAACGATTTTCCTTTGCGCCGCAATGATGCGCAAAGAATGACCAAGTCCTGCACCGCCCCGGCAAGAACGACACCGACGACAATCCAGATCGTCCCCGGCAAATAACCGAATTGGGCGGCGAGGATCGGTCCCACAAGCGGACCCGCTCCTGCGATGGCAGCGAAGTGATGGCCAAACGCCACCCATTTGTGTGTGGGCACGAAATCTTTGCCGTCATCAATTTGCACCGCCGGCGTCGCTCTTTTGTCATCCAGGGCGAACACTTTCTCGGCGATAAATTTGCTGTAAAAGCGATAGCCGACAGCAAAAGCAGCCAGTGCGGCAGTAAGCAGCCAGACGGCGTTTACTGGCTCTGCGCGCGATAATGCCAGCATTGCCAGAGAGCCGGCTGCCATTAAGCTAATGGCAATCCAGACAACGATCGTCACAACTTTCGTCAAAAGAGCTCCCTGGCAAACGGTCGAGATCAAACTTACCGAGAACATCAAATTTACAAGGTTTGCGGCATATTTCCACGCTCGCCGTTTAAGGATAAAGAGCGCAGGCTGCCAATGGTTCGGTTCGTCGAGAGCTCAAAAACTACGGAACTTCTCATGCTGACGCGACCTTCGTCCTCTATGTTCCACGCGGAGGCAGGGGAGTATGAGACGGCTTCAAGGTGGTTCATGGTCGATGAGGGGCAGGCTTATGTTTTCAAGACACAACATCTGTCATGTCAACAATCCAGCCAGAGCTGCCGACAGGTAGCTGGCCATTGTGCCGCAGATAAGCGCCTTTACACCGAGCCTCGCCAGATCGGCTCGCCGCGTGGGAGCGATTTCACCAATGCCGCCAATCTGGATGGCGATGGAACTGAAATTGGCGAAGCCGCATAAGGCAAAAGTGGCGATCGTTTCAGCCTGAGCCGTCAGGCGCGGCATATCAGGCATCTTGAGCAGATTAGACAGATCCATGTAAGCAACGAATTCATTGATCACCAGTTTTTCGCCCATCAATCTGCCCACCGTATGCGCGTCCGCCCAGGGCACGCCCAAAATCCAGGCGATGGGCGAAAACACAAGACCGAATAGATCTTTCAATTTGACATTTTGGAGATCCAGACCAATGCCGTCCAAGCGCATGCCCCAGGCATAGAGCTGTTTGCCGACCGTTAGCACGAGCGCGTCGCAGAGCGCGATGAGGGCGATGAATGCAATCAGCATTGCCACCACATTGAGGCCGATCCGCAACCCATCCGATGCGCCGTGCGCCGCAGCATCGATGATATTGGCATTAGTGCGCTTTACCTCTATCTGCACGCTGCCTTTTGTCTTCGATTCTTCCGTTTCCGGCCAGACTATCTTGGCGATCACGAGGGC
>DATNRC010000396.1:0-6944 GCA_036703705.1 Candidatus Obscuribacterales bacterium | reverse complement strand
AGGTGCGGCGATTGGTTTGGGCACTGGTTTTCTTAAGGACAAACTCAAATAGCCGTCGCCTGTCTTATTGATCGGCGCTCGGCGTCTCCAGTTTCAAATCGTTGAGCGATCCCATAGGCTGCTGAGCATGCAAGCCTTGCTCGCCGCTGGGCGATTGGGCGAGTGCGCGCGGAACCTGTTGAGATGATGCTTCTACTGCTTTGGTAGCAGGTGCGGCGGCTTGTGTTTGGGGTTGAGCGCCCTGGGCCACTTCGTGCCCGTGATGGGCGGGCGCGTGATGAGATGGTGAGTGATGCGGGGCGTGATGAGTCGGCGAATGATGCGCGGAATGGGCCGGAGCATGGTGAGCGGAAGTAGGCGTGTGGTGAGGAATATGGTTGTGCGCGATCTCCGTTCCACCGCCAAGGTGAAGCTCCTGTCCTGGGTGAATAAGGCGCGGATTGCCGCCGATGACGCTCGCGTTTTGCTGATATATGTCTGGCCAGTGCTGACCGTCGCCCAGTTGCTTGCTTGCGATATCCCAAAGGTTGTCCCCTGGCTGCACTACATATTTTCCTTGTGCCAGAGCTCCGCCATCGGGAAGATTGATGTTGGTGCCGGGATGAATCAAATCGGGGTTGGAGCCAAGCACGCTTTGATTGCTTTCGTAAATAGAGGTCCATTTCGAGCCGTCACCCAGGTGCTCTTTAGCAATGTCCCACAGATTGTCGCCCGGCTTGATCGTGTAGCTGCCGCCCTCCACCGTGGGTTGGGCCACATGAGATGCAGCCGCGACGTCTCCTGATTGGCCTTTCAAGAGCGAACCATGAGAAGAAGATGGGCTGTGATGAGTATGCTGTGCAGCATGTGACGGTGCGGTGTGTACGGGTTGCGGCGCCGGAGTATTGTGAACGGGCACTTGGGTGCTCATGGATGGTTGCTGCATGCCGCCCATCGTCGGGCGGAAAGAGCCTGAATCAAATGCCAGCTGCTCGCCTCCACCGGAGAAGCCGCTTACGCCAGTGCCTGCGCTGTAGATTTCATGCGGATTGGCGCTTTCGGGAGGCATTTGCTCATATAGAGGCTTGCCCAGATCGCCATATCCGGAAACGGTGAGATCGCTTCCCTGATATGAGATGGAGAAGTGGTGTCCAGGCGGCAGAGCGCTTCCCAGGCTGGCAGTCATACCGTCGGTCATGCCACTACCCATAGTGGTACCGATTTGCGCGAAATTGTGTCCGAACATCTGGAAGATAGGTGCGTTGGCGGGCAAAAGCGAGATGCTTATAGGAATGTGTTCGCCGAGAGAAGCCAGTGAGGCCATTGCGGCATTGCCGTGCTGGAGCCACATGGCCGGATTGAATATGGCAAACAAATCCGTACTGGGACCGAAGAACAAAGCAGTGAGTGCTTCGAAGAACGAATTGAGCAGTCCGATGTGACCAGGCATGCGCATAATGAGCTGAATTATCGGCGAAATCGGCTCTCCACCTGGAGGAATAGCGCCAAGAGCCGATTCGGCCCCAGGCAGCAAGGCGGCCGCTTCTGCGCCTTTCGGCATCAAGGCCGCATTGGCGAGCGCTGACTCGGCTGAGCGGGCGGCGCTGGTTATGTCTGGGAACGTGAGCTCCGTTCCGTTGACGAATGAGAGATCCGGGCTTGCATTAAAACTAAGTGGTTTGTTGGTAAAAGTAAGGGCTTCGCTGCTGTTGAATGTCTGAAGTTCGGGAAGCAGCGAGGGGGAGCCAGGCTGACTGAAGAATTGATGTGCCGCCCTCACGTCTGTAGGCGCCGAAAGCTCGGCCGTAATGCGGCTAGGAAGCTCCTGGGTAGCGAGCTCCATTCCATGCAGGCCTTCTGCGACTGCGTCAGTGTTTGAAAAATCTGGCGTTGGCACGATATTAGTAATGTGGGTAGCTGCAAGCCTGGGCCCTTAAGTATTAAAGGAATACCTGATGTTGTCAAGTTAAAATAGTACGTTTGTGTTGTGACATCGGGAAGCGGGCAGTTTTAATCTGCGCTGTTGCAAGAGTGGCTCGAAAAATAGCGCTGTTGCGAAAACGGACAAAATGTCAGAAATCTTCGCGTCTCCGTTCAATATCTCGAAAGCGCCGTAGGAGTCTATCAACCACCAGCACCATTTGGTGTGATGAATGCTTCGTGCTTCTTGATTGTCGTGCAGCGCTGCCGCCCTGAACTGCGCAACAAGCATGCCTTGTTAGTATCTGTGTTTGAACGTTCGCTTTTGCGAATTTGCATTTGGCTGATCGAGATGAAGGTCGACGCATTCTATTGTGGACGCATTTCCCTGAATGTCGTAGTCTTCGTGATAAATGCTTTTTGCCGATTTCCATAGAGAGCTGGATTGATCTTCCACACCCACCCCAATGTGGTTTACTCTGGTGTGAGATCTGATCTTGTGCTCCACGCTCACTTCTGGCGGTATGGTGTCTCTGCTGAGCCGGTTATGGAAGTTTTGGCTTTGCACCTGATCCAATACGTTAATGCGGTCGGTCAGACCCAATAAGCTCAATTGATCGGCTATTACACAGCCGTTTCCTTTCTCTGCCTCTCTGGTTATTGCTGCAATATCAATTTCCGCCATGGCATCTTTCCTCTTACGCTTCTTTGTGTCCTGTGCTCCATGCGAACCTCCATGCGAACCTACATGCGAACCTAAAGGAATATAGCTCTTGCCAACGACAAATTGGAAAGAGAATGGTTGGTGGTTTCCCCACTGAGAACGAGAAGCCAGCCGTTATCTCAGCATCCCCGCGATTGCAACTCGGGCATCGGCCAACCCTTGAGGGACCCGATGGACCTGTTCTCTTTAGCATAAGGCTTATGGTAGACAGCGTTTTGGCGATTCCGAGATCAACTAGTTTGGCTGACCCATTGGCGATTATGATGGGAATATTGTTTGTGCTTCGAGTATGAAAAGCACAGTACCATTCAATTTACCGAGATTTTTTGTTGGAGGTAAGCATTCAGGTTCCACTCAGACAATTGCTCGAAGCCGGGGTTCATTTCGGTCATAGGACGGAACGGTGGAATCCCAAGATGCGACCTTACATCCACAGTGAGCGGCACGGTGTTCATATTATCGACCTTGTGCAAACGCAATTGGGGCTTGAAAGTGCTTGCGAGTATTTTCGGAAGCTAAGCTAGATAGGAAAAACATCGTCTTTGTTGGAACGAAGAGACAAGCAGCCGAGATTGTAGCGGAGCAAGCAAAACGTTGTGGGGTGAACTATGTGAATCGGCGTTGGCTCGGCGGCTTATTGACGAATTTTGAGACAGTTCGCATGCGAATCAGCCGGCTGCGTCAATTGGAGGAGATGTATGCAGTTGGCGATGTCCACCGCCGACCCAAGAAAGAACAGTCTGTCTTGAACCGCGAGTACTGGAAACTCGACAAGACGTTAGGCGGCCTCAAAAATATACGCGGTCGTCCCGAGGTTTTGTTTATTGTCGATCGCAAACGAGAAGAGATCGCTGTTCAAGAATCCATCAAGGTTGGTGCTGTTGTTGCCGCACTCGTTGATACCAATTGCAATCCTGATGGTATTCAATTTGTAATTCCTGGAAACGATGATTCAATCCGCTCCGTCAAGCTCATTACCAGTGCCGTTGCAGATGCCATTCTCGGATCTGAGCCAGGAGAACCAGATGATGATGATGACCCTGAACTTCATCCTTCTGGGGTGCCACGAATACCGCTGCCGGTTGTCGGCGAAGACGAAATCGAACTGCCGCTTCCAGACTGGGATGAGGACGATGAGTAATCTGCAGATGTTTTCTAAAGCGTTTTTGCTAAAATTCTTCCCACAAGCTCCTCTTTTTGGGAGCGGCAGCCTTTGACTGAGCGTAGGCAAGGTCGTGGTTGCGGTTCGGCAGGGGGTATCAGCCAGCTTATGCGCTCGCAACCGGCTCGCGCTGGACTGGAAGACCGGCTTCATTCCAGGAATTCATGCCGCCTGTAAGGACGGTGACCGAGGAGAACCCAGCCTCTTTCAGCAATTGAGCAGCGGTTTTTGCCCTGCCTCCCATCTTGCAGATGGTCACGATGTCCTCATGGCGGTGGCTGTCCAATTCTCTAATGCGACAAGCAAGCTCGCGCACTGAAATATGTATTACGTTGGGCAAATGACCAAGCTCTCCGACTAATTCAGCGCTTTCTCGCACATCCAGCAGCGTGGGCGGCGAGCCGCTGGCCAGGCGTTGTTGCAGTTCCGCGGGTGAAATCATGGCAATCTCGGTTGATTGCGCGCATGACGAAAGAGTGCCCATGACCTCGCAAGCCGACACCCCCTGCGGGATTTCTGCGGCATTTGGATCGCGCGTGCAGAGATAATTTGCCTCCAACACTTTTTTCATCCACTCGGCAGGACCCAGTTTTAGCTCTTCCAGGAAGCTGATATATTCCTGGCGCGATTTTGGCTTGAAGAACGGATTGCGCTGTTTTTGCTCACCGAGGCTCGAGGGGCGCCGATTGCGATACTCGTGGCCGGGATAGACGACGAGATTGTCAGGCAGCGCTGCCAATCGCTTGAGGCTCTCGAAGTGCGCGCCGGCATCGCCGCCAGGAAGATCGTCCCGACCGGCGCCGCCGTCATCCAAAAATAAAGTGTCGCCTGTAAGAATGCGATCGGGAAAAACCAGGCACATAGAGTCTTCCGTGTGACCGGGGGTATAGAGCACCTTCACTTTGACGTTGCCGATTGTCAGTTCTTTGCCGTCTGAGGTTCTGTCGGTGACGTCTTTGGGCTTGGCCTGCTCGTGCATCACATAATGGCAGCCGGTGATATCCATCAGTCGAGCCGCACCCGAGAGATGGTCGGCGTGGGCGTGCGTATCAATGACAGCAGCAAGCTTGAGGCCTCTGTCCTTTAACAGCGCAAGGTAGCGATCGACGTCCTTCAAGCTGGGGTCTACAATCCAGGCTTCATGAGTGCTCTCGGCGCCCACAAGGTAGCTCATACAACCCACAGGGCTTAGCTGCTCGAACAAAAGCTCCACTGGAATCACCTCCGTTAATGTCAATGCCAAATTGTACTCCAGAGGGAAAAACCCGGTCTCAAGATCAGGATAATTCCTGGCGAACGTTCAATAGCAACCAGATTTCATATATCACCACCGGGGCTTAGGCTGAGGAGCAGGCGATAAGGCCTTGTGCGACTGCCGAGCCGCAGGGGCTTTGTTGCCCCGTGTTTGGAGTTGGGAAGAGGAAAGTCTCATGAAAAGCAAGCTTTTGAGCCGCTACGCAATGACAACCAATGACCCAGAACCAGCGTTTGCGGCGGCGCTTTCCCTCATGCCCGGGCTCGGGCAGTTCTACAACGGCGAGCGGCGAAAAGCCTGGCTCTTTCTCGATGTCGGCATAATCAATTTGGTTTTGATTGCCTTCATGTTCTCTGCGGATGCTCTTGTGCGCGCGCTCACCGCCTTTTCACAGGAGCATCATTTCAAGGCTAACGAGGCCTTGCTGCGAACTCTTCAAAGCATGCACATCGGCTCGGCGGCTTCCAATCTCTTGATTTTGCTTTGTGGGTTGTTCGTGCTTTATGCGGCGCGCGATGCCTACGATCGCGCCGTCGCCAAGCGCCGCAGTCATATTTATCCTGACCACGTGATGGAACTTTCTGAGGCGGCAAGCGGCTCTTACTTGATGCATTTTGCGCTCATGATGACGTGTGCGATCATGGCAGCATTCGTGTTTATTCCCAAGCCGGAGCGCTCGCAGCTTCTGGAAATCGAGTTTGTGAACACTGAAAGAGATGAGGTGAAAACGCAAAAAGACTTGCGGATTGCGCCGCATTCAACCATTGCCAAAGGCAAGGCCGATCGATCAAAGCCTGTAAATGCCTCTTCGCCTTCTCGTGCCAGCCAATCCCAGCCCGAAACGCGACCGGTCAGCGAGCCGAAGGTCGAGCCTGTGAAAACGACACCGGCTCCCGCCAAAGCCGTTGAAAAGCCGGTTGAAACACCTCCTGCTCCTCCCGCGCCGCCAAAATTGGCGTTCAACCCGCCTGTCGTGCGTCCGGCTATGGTGTCGCCTGTGACACCGCGCCCGGCAGTGCCCGCGCCGCCATCACCACAGTTAAGCAACGCAAACCTTGGTGCTGCACCGGCTCTCCCCAGGGTCGCCCCTGTGCCGGTCCCTGGTACGACAGCACAGGCACCAGTCATTCCGATTGCGGCTCCTGGCAACACTGGCACCATACCAGTGCCTCAACTGGCGATGGCGATCCGACCGGTGAGACCCGGAGGCGGACCAGTTTTTGAGCGAAATGGTGCCAGATCGAGCGGCTCCAATTCGGGTGTCACACAGGCTCCTGCTCCAGTGAATATTGGCTCTGCCGACGGTTCGGGGCACGATCGCGGCAAGCCAACCCTCGTTGAGACGGATGCCGGACATAAGGGCGCGCGCGGACCGGCGGCGCAGGGTCCGCAGCCGATTGCGGTCGAGCCCTCCAATGGCCCGTCCGGAATTGTCGTCACTCCTCGTCTTGACGGGCCGTCCAGTGCCGTCACAGATAATGGCACGCCAAATACCCATACGGATGGCGTGCCCAGAGAGCAGGCGGCTCCCGGCACTCAGCGGAGCGTGGATTTCGGGCGTTATTTGGCGGAATTGCAGAAGCGGATCAAGAGAGCCTGGTTTCCGCCTCGAAATCCGACCTCTCAACGATCGGTGGCCCATTTCACGATTACGAAATCAGGCGAATTGCGACAGCTGAAGCTAATTAGATCGTCGGGTTCTGCGGCGATGGATCAGGCGGCGCTGAAGTCCGTGGAAAACGCCGCGCCCTTTCCGCCCCTTCCTCAAGGCTCGCCGGATGAGGTGGAGGTGGAATTCACATTCGACTACAACGTCTTCGGTGGCTCACGCCCTGGCTCCTTCTAGCCGCTTCCGCCGCTTCGTGAAGGCTCGCCGGATGAGGTGGCGGTGGAATTCACATTCG